>JAUIHB010000023.1 GCA_030432465.1 Gammaproteobacteria bacterium | reverse complement strand
AAAAACTTTGCCAGCACTAATTGAAAACGAGAAACAGGCGTCAGTAATAAGGTTTCTAATGTTCCTCGCTCTTTCTCACCAACCCCCAAATCAATTGCTGGATACATTGCCCCGCTTAGGGCAATTAAAATAAGAATGTAAGGAAAAAATCCTCCAACCATTTCACCAAAACTTTCACGGTCGTCAGCAGTTGATTTTTTAACCAGTTTTACAGGCTCATCGACAGCTTTACCTTGTTCTTCAGAAAGCCCTAACGACTCATAGCGTTTTAACGTTTCACGATTTTTATAATCTTCAATGGCATCATTCACTCGTTTATAAATAATTGCACTGGTACTCGCAGAGTCGTTATATAACATATCAACCGTAGCACTATGCCCTGCATCTAATTGACTTTGATAATTCTGGGGAATGATCAGAGCAAAACGAATATCGCCTTGATTAATTTTCTCGTTAATCTCAGCCTCGTCGGTCAATTGTTGTAATATAAACTTGTCATTCTTAGCCAAGTCAGCCACTAATTCCGGAGCATATTGACTCCCAATAATGACGTACTTAAGCTCTTCTTCACCTGCATTTTTCACAATTTTAGTACTTAAAGCCCCAAAACCAAACAAAATCACAGGCATTATCAATGTGGGTAATAATATGGTGAAAATAAGCGTTTTTTTATCTCTGGTAAGTTCTAGCAGTTCTTTTAAGTAAACCTTTAACATCTTAAGCCACCTTTCCCTTTTCAACTAACTCGACAAAAACATCATATAAAGAGCCTTCGGGGTTAATTTGTTTAAACTCATCTAAGGTACCGCTAAACTGAGTAATACCATCATTAATCAGTGCCACTCTGTCACAAAGCTTTTCAACTTCATGCAAATGGTGGGTAGAAAAAACGACGGGGACCTGAGTTCCTTTGTAAGACTCGATGAATTCTAGAATCGTCTTGGCAGAGATTACATCCAAGCCAGTTGTTGGCTCATCCAGAACAATGACTTCTGGTTGATGAATGACCGTGCGCGCAATATTAGCTCTTTGCTTCATTCCAGTAGATAGGGAGTCTGCTTTTTTATCTGCAAATTTATTAAGATCTAACAGCTCAAACACTTTTTCTATCTCCTGACTTAAAGTCGCTTCAGGCATACCATGTAGACGTCCAAAATACTCAACATTTTCTCTCACGGTAAGGCGATGATATAAACTTGTTGTTCCAGAAAGAAAACCAATACGCTTACGCATAGCAAGAGGATGAGCCACAACGTCATCTCCATTGATAACGATCTCCCCAGCCGATGCCTGCAATGCTGTGGATAGCATTCTTAAACTGGTTGTTTTGCCTGCACCATTAGGCCCTAAAAGCCCTAAAACCTCTCCTGATTGACAGCTAAAGCTAACATCTTGTACCGCATTAAACCAATGACCATCTTCACGAATATCCACTTGATCTTGCGGTTTCTTTTTATTTTCTTTAATCGTTTTGTTATCCAGTCGAAATCGCTTTTTTAAATTTTTAACTTCTAGCATGGTTCCCCTCTCTTTACTTTATATGTACTGCATAACTTTCCTTTAGCAGTTCAACAACAGCTAGAGTTACAGCCAACTTTGTAACTCATATCAGCAACTAACGACCATAGTCTCAGTTCATTTCTTTTTATTACGTTTTTCTAGCATATATTTTTGGCTCAAAACTAAAAAAGGCGCCATTGGCGCCTTTCATTAAACGGTTAAACAACTCACTATTCAAGAATATCTAACAGCTCGACATCAAAAACTAATGTTTGATAAGGACCAATAGCACCACCGGCTCCTTGCTCACCATAAGCCAGTTGGTAAGGAACCACTAAACGCCATTTTGAGCCTGCAGGCATCATTTGTAGTGCTTCAGTCCAACCTTTGATTACACCATTAACGGCAAATTCTGCTGGCTGGCCTCGCTCATAAGAGCTATCAAAAACACTACCGTTAATTAAAGTACCATGATAGTGAGTACGCACTTTTGAAGAGCCGCTAGGTACTTCACCTTTACCTTCGGTAATTACTTCGTACTGTAAACCCGACTCAGTAACCGTTACTCCTTCTTTTTTTGCATTTTCGGCTTGAAAAGCTTCACCTTCAGCAATAACAGATTTAGATAACTCTGCTTGCTTTTCTTGCATTATTTTACTGATATGCTGAAAAGCTTCTTCCATTTCCTGCTGTGAAACAGGACTTTCTTTTTGAGTAAATGCATCAATAACACCTTGTGCTACTGCATCTATATTAATCCCTTCGAAAGGCTGATTTAGTAGTTGTGTACCCATATTACGACCGACACCGTAACTAGCTTTTAGCTCGTAGCTATCATATTTATCTGACATTGAAACACTCTATTTTTAAAAATGAAGCGGAATTGTAACATACCCAGACAAAGCTTTTGAGCCCAAATTACCCACCATTCAGAAGCTGATATTAGAGATTTTTCAATATAAGTGCCCAGTAGCCAACTCCTTAATAAGCATTTGGAATTGTGTCAAAATCACACTCCATAAAATATTCAAATCTATTCAGATTTAACTTAAGTCCTGTATAGCGCTCAATAAAAACCTGCTGCTTTTCAGTTATTCGATAACTGAAAAGCATAGGATTATTATCCTTAACACCAAAAACTTTTCTCAAATAGTCTTCATTGACCGGTAGCATTGGCTGCTGACCAATGAATTCACAATTATCTTTGTCAAAAAAGCGAATATGGCGCTCGATAGGCGCAGACTGACTCATTTTTTTGATAGTATTTCCAACCAATTTTAAATTCATAGGATTTCCTTGTTAATTGCAGTGCCGTAATAATTTATTCATACCTTAAAAGCGAAATCTTTCTAAAGATCCCTTCATTTATTTTCGTTAAATTAATTTTTTGTTAAAATTCAACAAGTTAAAAACAAAATTAATTTTACATTCTAGCCGCTTTAAACCTACTAATGCTTTCAAAGCATTGGGAATTCAGTTCAATTAACGCTATATTGACTCTAGATAATGTGCTTTATAGTTATTACGACAAACAGCGACAAAAGTAGTCATAAAATGATTAATAATTAAATAACATGACTTATATCCCGATCGATAACGATGTAACTCAACTGCTAGATGAATGGCATCAAGGCAATAAGCAGGCGCTTGATAAGCTCACTCCTGTAGTTCATGAAGAATTACATCGATTAGCCGTACAATTTATGCAGAAAGAAACAGATAATCATACTCTGCAAGCTACCGCGTTAGTCAACGAAGCATTTATTAAACTGGCTGGAATAGACATAAAATGGCAGGATAAAGTACACTTTATTTCTATGGCAGCTCGCATAATGCGAAATATTTTGGTTGATCATGCTAAATCTAAAAATGCTCATAAACGCCAGACAAATAAAAACTCGATCGAGTTTAATGATGAGATTTATGCTAATAACAGTAGTTTGGAAGAACTCATTACCATAGATGAGCTATTAGATAAGCTCTGCATATTTGATGAACGCGCAAGTAAAATAGTCGAGCTCACCCTCTTTGGCGGACTTACACAGCCTGAAATTTCAGAACTATTACAGCTTTCTATATCGACTGTTGAACGGGAATTAAGAATTGCGAGAGCTTGGATTAACAAACATCGTTAATATAAAAATATAAATTAAGGCCCGGAATGAATACAACTCAATGGCGACAAGTAAAAAAGCTTTTTGATCAAACCATCGACTTACCTAAGTCAGAACAATCCAGTTTTCTCAAGAAAAATTGTAACGATAGTGAAATCATCAATGAAGTGCTTGGATTAATTGCTGCAGAAGAAAGTAACCAGACAGTCTCTGTTAAAGGTCTTAATACCATTGTTATTTCTGGCGCTCATAAGCTGATATTTCAGGAACAAGGCTTAAATCCAGGCGATCAAGTTGGAGCCTATAGAATACAAAAATTAATTGGTCAAGGTGGCATGGGAAGTGTCTATCTGGCTAATCGTACAGATGAACAATTTGAACAAAATGTTGCGATAAAAATTACTCATCAAACAATTAAAGACTCAGAGCTAAGTGTGCGTTTCGCATTTGAAAGACAAGTTTTGGGTCAGCTCGAGCACCCTTATATAGCAAGAATATATGATGCCGGTAGAACTATTGATGAACACCCTTATATTATTATGGAGTACGTCGATGGAGAAAATATTATTGACTACTGCAACCGTAATCAGCTTTCTTTGAATGCTCGAATAACGCTTTTTAATCAAGTATGCGAAGCTGTACATTACTCTCATCAAAAAGGAATTATTCATCGCGACTTAAAACCAGGTAATATACTGATTAGCGAAATAGATGATAAACCTACCCCGAAAGTGATTGACTTTGGCATTGCGCAAAATGATTTCCAGCGTAATACTAGCGATAACATACAGGCCAGTTTTTCCAGAGATAACTCGAATAACAAAATCAACCATGAGTCGAGTGTTGAAATAAATACTTCTTCTAAGAGCAACGAAGGAAGATTAGGTACCCCAAGTTATATGAGTCCGGAACAACTCGCAAGCCCCGAAGCAGTAGATATCCGAAGTGATGTTTATGCAATGGGAGTACTGTTATATCACCTAATTTCAGGCTGTATGCCATTCAAAATAAAGTCACAAGATCTTGAAGAAGTACTAAAAATCAAACTTAGTTATGCGACTCCTCCAAGTATTCAATTACTCAATAATAAAAATAATCAAATGCTAGCAGAGCAACGTCAGTTAAATGTTAAATCGCTGAGCAAAGCATTAAAAATTGATCTGGATGCTATTTGTGTAAAAGCGATTCACCCAGAAGTGAATTCTCGATATTCTACAATATCAGCACTTGCAGATGACTTATCCTGCTACCAACAAAATTTACCCGTTAGTGCGGTAAGCAACCAACATTTTTATCGACTAACCAAACAATTTAAACGAAACCGTTTTCAGTTTATAGCTGCATCAGTTTTTATTATAGGATTGTTTGCCGAAATAATCACAACATCATACGCATTAGTACAGGAAACAAAGGCGCATGAACTTGCTCAGCAAGAATCAGATAAAGCCAGCGCTATCAACCAATATTTACAGGAAATGTTCTTAACCGCTGATCCTCGAAAAAAAGGTAAGCAAACTAAAATTGTCGATGTGCTATCACATGCCGAAGATAACATTGAAGACTCTTTTAAGAATCTTCCGGTTATAAAAGCTAGCTTATACAGTACTTTTGGTAAGCTACGCACAGGGTTAAACGATTATGATATAGCTATGACTTTACTGTTAAAAGCCAAGGCTTTACAAGAGCAGTTTTTAGGAAAAAATCATGTTGATACTTTAACCACTACCAACTTAATAGGCGAGGTTTATGCTAGCCAGAATGAACTCCCGACCGCGCTTGGTATATTTGAAGAAAATCTGATACAAACCCGCCGCTACCTAGGCAATACTCATCGATTAACTATGACAACAATTAACAATGTTGCAGTTAATAATTATTTGCAAAACGAAGATGAAAAAAATGAAGTAGCCATGCAAAAAGCTCTTTCTATGATGGAAGAATTGTTAGCATTACGCACGCAGGTATTAGGGGAAGAACATGCTGAAACCAGTCATGCGAGAAATAATTTAGCTTATATGTATGGGAACTTTAATCAACCACAAAAGGCTTTAAAACTATTTAAGAAAAATCTGGAAATTCAAATCCGAGTTTTTGGTGAAAAAAATTATTTTACTCTTTCAACTCGAAACAACATTGGGATTCAATATCAAGATCTTGACCAGCTAGATGAAGCTGAAACATATATGCAAGCTTCCTATGTCGGTCTAAAAGAAATTCAGGGAGTAGAACATATTAATACTTTGCGATCAGCCGTTTCTTATATTAGTTTATTAGTTATTAAAAATAAAATTGAGCCTGCAAAAATTATTATTCAGGAAATTGAAAAGTCCTTAGAAAAACATCCACAAGTCTGGAATTGGTTTGATGAAAAAACTTATCAGCTCGCTAAAAATCATTTGGAATTAAAAGAGTGACTTTTAAGATCTTAGAAAAAGGTCAGACCAGAAAATCAATGGCTCAGGAAAACGTGATCACAAATTAATCTAAAAAAAAGATAACTTGATTACTTAATTATTGATTAATAATGAAACAAAACTATGAAGGTTTTTTTCAGCATTTTGGCGACTCTCATAAGGACCAAACGCGGCACCTTGACGAACAGTAAAGTACCAGCCTCTTTCACTATGATAAAAACGCTCGCTTCGTTCGTATGTCTCTGCACTTGAGTCTTCTTTTCGCATACCTTGCACTCTCATATTAACTTCTATTACTCATATTACTACCAAAACTTAAAGTAATTTATACAACTGGCCCGAATCATACACATATTTTTACAAAGTTACTGAGAGACATTTCGCCAAAAGCGTGTGAGAGATATCTCAAAATAATTGTGGAATATTGACAGGTTAGACATCAAACCAGTCAAATAATTAAATTCCCATCCTAGCTAATAAATCCGACAACCGACCAACCACATGTGTTAAATCAGGATGCTTATTTTCAAACTCTTCTGTTTCTTCTTTAAATTTTCTTAGTAGGTAAGCGTCACTACTCAGATTATTGACTGGATCTTCAATTTTTCGAGTAATCTCCTCTGATAATGCTTGTAATGACTGTCTTTGATGATCATCAAGCGAAGAATTTATAGCCATCTGCTGGCGCAATTCAAATAAGATTTGTCGCATTTCTTGTTTATTCACACGCCTAACTCCCATTGATGAAAACTCAATTATCAAGTAAAAAAAATAATCTCTTCTTTCTATTGTAAGACTAGTTCAGAGCAATCACTCTCTCAACTTTATTTGTGATGATTTTGCTATTTTAGCGACATAACAACTTAAACCTGTTTGTTACGTGTAAAATACCACGATAAGATTATGCATAGCCTATATTCGCATTACTTATTACTTTGTATCCAATAATTAACAATAGTTCATTTCAGAACCGTAAAAACTGAAAACGAGATAAATCAAACTAGCCTAAATTATTTTTTGTACACAAAAATTTTTGTTGATAAACAATTATAGATGAGCCAGTGGTGCGTTAGGATCGACTCCTGGCATAAAAGGAACTTTAGGATCTTGATCAGTAATTTGATAAACATGACCTAGCCAATTATTAAAAGTAGAAAGTGCTGTATCACGCCAAGTATTATCTAAATTTTGAATTAACCAATCCTCATTCCATTCAGGTTTTTGATCTTGTTTGTTTTTATATTTATGAAGTTGTTCTTTATAAGTTAACAGATAATCTGCCACCTCGTGATTAAAATAGTTTTCGGGAAAAGGCGGGTAATCTGAACGAATATCATCAAACCATCGATCAACTTCTCTTTTGTACTCTTTAAGTAGACTAAAGTTATCATACTCAGGATGTCCCTGAAAAAAGATTAAGCGGAAGCCATCTGGACTTGTGGCTAAGTGCACCTCAGCTTGTTCACTTTTTGCCAAAACAATTAAACCTTTTTCCTGCATTTGTTTGGCTGTAATTTGATTATAGCGAGAGTGAGGCACATCAAAACGAGTATTCATATGACGAGTCAATGCATGATCAACCTGAGTAATTCGATGCTCAAAAACCCCCCATTTTTTTGCTTCTAAAGGTTCTCTTTTTATATCATACAGATATTGAAGCACTGCGTGAGTTGCTAAACATGCACATAAAGTCGACGTCACGTGAACTCTCGCCCAATCGATCACTTCTGTTAATTCATTCCAAAAAGCTTCATCCTGTAATTGTGATGAAACAGGATTCGCACCAGATATTATTAAGGCGTCTAAACCATGTTCCTTGACCGACTGAAAGCTTTCATAATATTTATCAATCCATGCTTGAGTCGAAGGCTCTCGCTCAATTGAAGGCAAGGTAAACAAGTGCACATAAAACTGAACAATCTGGTTACTATCTCCAACTAATCGCATAAACTGTCTTTCAGTCGCCTGCAATGTTGCATCAGGCATCATGTTAAGCAAACCAACATGCAGCTCTCTAATATCCTGATGTTGCGCTTTTTCTAACGACAACACATCATGTCGCTCAATGAGCAACCTTTCAAATGTAGGGAGTTTGGAAAAAGCAACGAGCGGCATTAGCATTCCTATAAATAGACATCTAAACGTCCATATACTATAGCGTTCCTTTCTTATATGAAAGTAAAACTGTCAGACGTTGCATATCGGTTCGCTATATAGGAGGTTATTTATTCGTTTAGTATAGCTTATAGTTATTTGAGCTCTCATACTCAAATACCAACCAAACTTTTTATCAAGTCATAAACCAAATATAGGTTATTTTAGACTTTGTATGAAAAAATGGATGATAGACTATAAAAAGTTAAACAGATTAAGTCCCTGAATACGGACAAAGCTTGCCTGTGCAGCTTCTAAAACTACGAGCTGTTGAGAAAATCGAGTAGACGCTTCCACAACATCTAAATCTTGTATATCAGACAACGCCGATTTGTTTGCAACCAGCAGCGATAGGTTACTATTGTACTCTGAATCAATTGCATTTAATCGACTACCCACTTTTCCCCTAGTGATATCAATATTTTGCATATGACGATCTAATGTTTCTTGCACGCTATTTAGCGTATTAAAAAATGTTGCTCGTCCACTAGGAGACTCGGAAAAACTATCTACCGCATCAACCATACCTTGTAATGTAGAAAAAATATCTTGCGAGCTACTTGGATTAGTAAAAAAAACATCTCCATCTGCCGGTTGACCGCTGACTTCCGTGGTCACACCATTAAAAGTGATTTGATCACCTTCTTGCCATATGGTGGCAGGAACAATATTGGTGCCAGATGTTACTCCGTCCACTTGATAAGTCGTATTTCCATTAATATCAGTCCCAAAAGTAATGCTATAAGGTTCCGCTAAAAAATTAGGGGGCGCTTGATAGCTGCCAGGAGAGATGATACCCGAACCGCTATTAGCTGGAGCCGATGCTGTGATAAATTTTCCATTACCATTTTTTACATCGACAAAAACATCAAAACCAGAGTCCGAGACGGGCTCAACCACACCGCTACTAACACGCAGCATACGTTGATTTTGATCACCATTATATAAATAATTTCCCGCCGCATCTCGGGTAAAAGGTTGTGACTTAACTTTGCTGCCTGAAAATAAGTAATCGCCATTTGCATTTTGAGTATTAGCAAGCCCTAACAACTCACCCAGTCTTTCTTTCATTTCCACTGCGATACTATCTAGCTCATCTTCCCCATAAGCGCCATTTCCCATTTCAACAGTAAGTTCGCGTACACGAAATAAAATATCAGTGACACTGGATAGTGTACTTTCTTCTAGCTCATTGCTCGACTTTGCCATATCACCATTCCGGTTAAACTGTTCTAGTTGAGCAATTTCAGTTCGCAAAAAATTAATTGATGTTGCGGCCACTGGATCGTCTGATGGGTTAAGTACACGCTTTTGGGTTGCCAGTTGTAATTGTGTATGCTGAACCTCAGCTTGGCGCAGTAACATTTCTCGTACACCAGCATTGGTCATTTGTGCGGTAGAAATTCTCATCCCTGACTACCTGACCGAATCGAGAACGGTTTGGAATAAAGTTCGGGCAACATTGATAACTTGTGCTGACGCTTCATAAGCTTGCTGAAACTTTATTAGGTTTGCCGCCTCTTCATCTAAATTAACTCCTGACACACTAGCTTTACGTTCAGTGGCTTGAAATAATAAACTTTCTGCAGCATCACGTTTAATTTCAGCCGATTGCGTTTTTACACCAATACTGCTTATCACTTTTCCAAAAGCTTGCTGAAAATTAGAGTTACCGTTATCCAATGTCGACGCAAATTGTACATCACCTAATAAGGCAATATTCTGGTTATTTCCTGCACCATTGTTGTTATAACTAATATCAAAATTATCACCCGCTTGTGGATCACCATTCATGTTCACCTCATATCCATAAGCATTAAATGGCGCGCCAGCTAAAGCTAACATATCATTCGCTTGATTAGGAACATAACCAGTAATTCCACCAGCTAAAAGTACAGGTGCCCCACTACTCATATCATAAATAGAAAATTCTCCAGGAGTAGCATCAAACTCAATTCGGATAGGCGGAGATAAATTTCCAGGTGTAGTGGTAAACTGCGCTGTAGAAGTATCACTCACAGTAATATTTGAAATAACACCAGAGCCAATATTACTACTCGACTGCTCTCCTCTTACCGGAGATGCGGCTGCAATTTGTTCGGGTGACACCACTTCAATAGCTAAATCACGGGCAAAGTTTCTCGTTGGCTGTAACTCAAAAGTGTCTCCATTATTTGCAGTCCCCGATAAAAAATTTATTGTAATTCCTTCAGAAACAACTTGCACACTTCCTGGAGCTGCTGGAGGTGCAAACGTCGCAACGGTTGCTTTACTAGTTTGGTCAATTAATTGATAGTTACCACCCGATAAGTACAACTGATAGTTAGAATCTTTTAATAAAGCGGGGTTATCAATAGTTACACTCACACTCGCGTTTCCAGTATTCGCAGCAGGTGTATTTACTCGTCCTATTTCAAGTTCGGTGGAATTAATATCATTAAAAAAACGACTACCGAGCTCGTTATTTAAATCAAGTCCTAATTGGTGCTGTGAATTAAAACTATTTGAAATAGCCAATGCAACACGCCCCATGGTATTCATGGCTGGCTCAATGATTTGCTCCACAGAATCGAGTAACCCACCTAGTTGGCCACCGTTTAAATTATCAGTAATATCAATACTTGAAGATGCCGCAGTTAAACGCAACTGCATCTTTCTAGGATCTAAAGGATCGGGCTGTGCATCAATGGTATTAGCTAAGCTTCCAACCACTAAAGACTGTCCAGTACCAATAAAAACATTGGTGCTACCATCACTTTGCTCAATAGTCTGTACATTAACAAGCTCACTTAAACGCGTAACCAAAGTATCTCGCTTATCTAACAAATCAGGAGGGTAAGAACCCGGAGAACCAGCTATTTGAGTATTTAACTTAGCAATTGAACCTGCAAGTGATGTTATCTCATCAGCCACAGATGCAATACTGCCATTAATTTCTGATGCTTGTTTTTCTAACTGATTATGTACTTGTTCAAAACGACTCACCATTGTATTGGCTTCACTCAACATAACCTGTCTTGCAGGAATCGACGCGGGATCATTGACCACACCTTGTAAAGATGTAAAAAAACCTTGGATTGCCGTGCTAACACCATTTTCACTATCCGCCAATAAACTGTCTACTCGACTGGCTTGATTTAAAAAACTATCAAAATTATGAAAATCAGCAGTAGCGGCTTGTAATTCCAATTGTTGGGATTGAATAAAAATACGTTTAACCGTTCCAACTTCAGCACCATTCCCAAAATAGTTCCCACCGATAAATTCAGGTAAACGAGAAGCTTGGTCAACTCTCTGACGAGAGTAACCTTCTACATTGGCATTCGCAATATTATGCGATGTGGTAGATAGCGAGGACTGGTTTGCTAACAAACCGGAAATGCCTATACTAAATAAACTCATAATAAACGCTCACTTGAGGATTTAATGATCATTAAATCTACTCTTCACTCATTTTGATTGATTGCACTTTAGGATCATTAAAAATGCGCTGAATTTTTTCCGCATAATCTGGATCCGTTGCATAACCAGCTGATTGCAGTTCTTCGATAAAAGCATTAGCATCTTTCGCTAACTCAACCGCAGTTTGATAACGGGAATTATTTTGAATAAAGTCAACATAATCAGAGAAAGACTCCCCTAGATTATTATACTTTCTAAAAGCGGCATTAATTTTTTTAAACTGCTGGTTTTCAACTTCCAACGTGTCAACATTAATTTTTTCACCAGACCACCCACTGTTAGCTTTTATACCAAACAAATTAAATCCCGGATTTCCTGAATCATCGTGCATTATAAATTTACCCCAGCCAGTTTCTAATGCCGCTTGCGCAATTAACATTCTAGGATCAAGGGATAGTTTTTTTGCTGCATCAACAGCATAAGGCAACACTCCTTGAATAAACTCTTTGGCATCATCAAACAATGCTTTTTTTTCTGGCTTTGTTACAGGATTAAGCGGCAGTTCATTGCTAATTATTGCCGCATTACTCAAAGTGCTTTCTTCAATTTTTTCATTTGAGAGTGTTGTTAATGCCTTTTCAGTGTGAACAGGTTTCATTGCAACTACTTGCGAAATATTTTGACTACCTTGAGAAATCTGTTCGAGTTGGTTACTAGTCGATTCAAGTGTTTTTCTAACAGGTGGTGTTTGATGATGAGTTAATTGTTTAACCATTAAATCAGCAATTCCAAAACTCCCTTTCTGAGCTAAGTCGACCGACATCTGCTCATCCAGCATTGAAGTAAACATTTTTTCCTGCTGACTATTAAAAGGGGAATCTTGTCCGATTACATCGGTAGCTTGACGCATTGATTTAAACAACATATTCATAAAAAAAGCTTCGAACTCTTTTGCTGCTTTTTTTATTGCGCCAGTTTCATCCGTCAATCCTTGTTTACGAATACTGTCCAGAGAGTTTAAATCTGAATAAATACTCGCTTGGTCAAAAGAACTGTTATTCGCGATAGGCATATTCATAAGATTAATTCTCTATATTACAACTAAGTCGCCACTAATAGCACCGGCTTGTTTTAAGGCTTCTAAAATAGCCATAACATCTCCAGGCGCCGCACCAACTGCATTGACAGCTTCAACCAACTGTTGCAAAGTTGCTCCAGGTTGAAAATGAAACATTCGAGTATTATTCTGTTCAATTTCCAGGTTGGTATCTTGGTTTACAACAGTTTCCCCTTGTGCTAATGGCAATGGTTGACTGACAGTTTGATTCTCTTTGATTTTGACAATTAAGTTACCATGTGCGACAGCTGCTTCTTTTAAATTAACGTGCTTACCAATTACAATTGTTCCGGTACGAGAATTCACAACAATCCGACCAATGGCTTCAGCAGGAATCACTTCAATATTTTCTAACACTGATAAATAGTTGATTCTTTGTGCAGGATTTCGAGGCGCTTCTACTCGAATAGAAGTTTGATCGATAGGTTTTGCAGTGTTGCTTCCCACTAATTGATTAATCGCTTTTGCGAGTCTAACGGCTGTTGTAAAGTCAGGTCGATTTAAATTAAAAATTAAATGATCTGCCGTCAAAAAGTTAGTTGCCACCATTTGTTCGACAGTCGCACCATTAGGTACTCGACCAACCGTTTGATGATTAACACTAATTCGTGAACCATCACTGCCTTGAACACCAAAACCACCAACAACTAAATTACCTTGTGCAATAGCATAAGTTTTCCCATCAGCACCACGCAAAGGAGTCATTAGTAATGTACCACCACGTAAGCTTTTAGCCTCGCCTAAACTGCTAACTGTAATATCTATCGTCTGTCCTGCTTTAGAAAATGCAGGTAAAGTGGCATGTACAGCAACTGCAGCTGTGTTTTTCAATTTTAACTGACTACCTTGTGGCACGTTTATGCCGAATCTAGCCAACATAGTACGGAAAGTTTGTTCCGTATAACGTGTTTTTTCTCCAGTACCATCCAAACCAACAACTAAACCATAACCGATTAATTGATTTTCTCTCACACCTTGTACACTTGTAATGTCTTTAATACGTTCCGCAATAACCAATGGTGACGCGGTTATTGTGAAAAAAATTAAAACGGTGCGGAAAAATATTTTCATGATTGTCTCTCGTGATACTGCGATTAAAATTCCTTACTAGTTATTTTACTTTCAATTTCTATTCCAACTTTTAAATTTTTAATCCAATACTGTAAACCGATATTTTCAGATAGTTTTTTTAATAGATGGGTTTAATGATTAAAATGGCCACCACCCTGAACGGAAAAATCGAGATAACCATCCGACTTCATTGCTTTCTGCTAATGCCCCTTTTCCACCATAGTAGATTTTTGCATTCGCGATTTTAGTCGACAATATTTGATTATCCTTATCAATATCTTCAGGCCGAATCAGTCCGGCGACTCGAATAAATTCACTTCCTTGATTAAGCGACAACCACTTTTCACCTTTAATCATTAAATTGCCATTGGGATAAACTTGATGGACCGTTACTGTGATGGTGCCTTGCAATTGATTACTCTGAGCACTATCGGTTTCAGCTTTAAAGTTGCTGGCATTAGTTCCCAAATCCACACTCAAATCAGGCATCCCTCCCCCTACGGACAGTACATTACCAAACACCGATGGAGCAGAAATATTCGTTGAAGAGTTTTTTGCTAATTCAGTATCAGCAGTTTTACTGGCATTGGTATTTTCGGTTAAAACGATCGTAATAATATCTCCAACACGTAATGCTTTTTTATCCTGAAATAACATTTGATGAGAAGCGGGATTATAAATTGCACCGGGATTGGTATTACTGGTGTCAGTTGTTTGTGGGTATGCTGGAGCCCAGTAAGGGTCATTCATATTGGCATCTTGATAAATGGTTGTACAACCATTTAACCAAAATGCACAAACCAACAAACTTAATTTTTTTTTTGCTAAAATACTTTGCAACATAAAACACCTCATTAAAGTGTTTGATTAATAAATTGCAACATCTGATCAACTGCGGAAAGAACTTTTGCATTTGTTTCATAAGTTCTTTGTGTTTCAATCATTGCTACAAGTTCTTCAACAGTTGACACATTTGAAGTTTCTAACTGTCCACCTCGCACATTTCCCAAACCATCAAGCCCAGGCGTACCAATAACAGGAGCACCACTGCTTCCAGTTTCCAAATGCAGATTATCGCCGATAGGTTGTAAACCACTTGGGTTGATAAAATCTGCTAATTGAATGTTGCCTAAATTAGTTGGAGCAGATTGTCCTGCTTCTTGTACGCTAACCGTTCCATCAACAGAAACACTCATGCTAGTTGCCGCTTGTGGTATTGTAATTGCTGGCTGCAAAGGATAGCCGCTACCTTGGGTAACAATTTGCCCATTTTCATCGAGTGTAAAATTACCTGCTCGGGTATAACCTGTTGTTCCATCGGGTAATAAAATTTGAAAAAAACCGTTACCTTGTATCGCCATATCCAATTGATTATCCGTAGTCTGAATGCTTCCCTGAGTATGAATTTTTTGAGTAGCTACAACTCTTACTCCAGTACCTAGTTGTAGCCCTGTTGGCAATCGGGTATCTTGTGATGAGTCTGCACCCGGCTGGCGAAGGTTTTGGTAAAATAGATCTTCGAATGCCACGCGAGACTTTTTAAATCCAACAGTTCCAGCATTAGCCAAGTTATTAGAAATAACTGCCAAGTCTTTTGTTTGTGCTTCTAAACCTGTTTTTGAAATCCACAATGCCGGATGCATAATTTTTTACCTCTTAAAATTTCAGTACTCAATTTTGTCAATAATGCTAAAAGTTGATAAATTTTTATTAACAAAGGCGACAAAAAATTGTCTTTTTGATTCTCTTAATTAACTACGGTTGCAATAAACGATCCAATGCGCGTCCTCTTTCTTCAACCGACGACATTAACTTTACCTGCACTTCAAACTGACGTGATAAAGAAATCATATTAGTTAATTCTTCCACCACACTCACATTACTTGACTCCAATACACCACTTTGCAAAGTGACGCTGGCATCATCAACAAAAGGCTCATCATTACGACTTTTAAATAGTCCCTGTTCATTTTTGTCAAGCGTAGCAGGATCGGGATTAACCATTCGAATGCGATCTAAAACTGCAACTGCATTTGCTTCAGCACCTAAAGGCAAAATAGTAATTGTGCCATCTTTAGCGATATCAATTTTTTCAAAGGGTGGCAGAGCAATAGGGCCTCCCTCACCTAAAATTGGTTCACCTGCGGCATTTAATAATTCACCATTAGGTGTTATCTGCAAATCACCACGACGAGTTAATAGCTCTTCGCCTTGCTCATTTTGAGTAACAAACCAACCTTCTCCACGTATTGCGATATCCAAGTTTCTTCCTGTTGTTTTAACAGCCCCCTGAGAAAAGTCATAACCAGGCCTTTCAGCCATTGCAAAGGCACGTGATGGTAAACCTTCACCATATACAGGCATTGCTCTAAATTGTGCTAAATCAGCTTTAAAACTCGAAGTTTTTGCATTGGCTAAATTATTCGCAGCAGTTGCTTGAGCGTAAGAGGTTTCTCTTGCTCCAGTCATGGAAATGTAGAGTAGATTATCCATTTGTTTGTTCTCACTGAAATTTGAGAGAGGAAAGTTAATTAATGACTTTAATTAACTTTCCTTTTTAAGTGATCGGCTAATTTATCGATAAAAATAAAAGTTTAATAGTCATGGTGTTTTAATCATCTATCGAATATTAATAATTGCTTGAGTCACCGTGTTATTTGTTTCAATTGATTTAGCATTCGCCTGAAAATTACGCTGTGCCGAAATTAGATTAACCAGTTGCGCTGTTAAATCTACATTGGATACTTCCAACGCTCCCGCCCTAACCTGTCCGAAGCTTGAAGTCAAAGCTTCACCAACTAGAGGTGACCCAGAATCAATAGAGTCTTCCCATGAATTGTTACCTATTTGAGAAAGCCCTTGCGCATTTTGAAATCTTGCCAAAGCAATTTTACCCAGAGCCGTTGTTTGACCATTAGAAAAATTAGCTCGAACCACTCCGGTATCAGAAATTTCGACTCCTGTTAGTCGACCAATTGGAAAACCATTTTGATTTAATACATTGACCGTAAATGCCGATGAAAACTGGGTAGTTCCATTGTTACCATAATTAAAATTCAGGGTTTGTGTTGGATCAGAACCGTTCAAAAAATCAATCGCAGTTGTCACAATTGGGTCTGGAGTATTAGAAACAAAACTACCGGTATTATCAAAGTTGGTTAAATGATAAAGCTGTCCACCAGCACCAGCCGTTCCACCAGCAATATCAATCGGCAAAGTCGCACCATTAGCATCTGTCGTATTGTAGTAAGTGCCCCATTGATTATCGGCTACCTTTACATAATATGCTGTAACGACATGGCTTTCCCCTAGCGAATCAAATACTGTTAAAGATGTTGAAGAATTAAATGTAGAAGTTTGCTGTGGATCAAAAGCTAAAGGATCTAAATTAGCTGCATTTGCAGGCAAATTAACGCCAATATCAACCAACGATGTTACCGTTGGTACACCCGCAGTTTGTGGTAATTGCAATGGAATAGTACTCGATAGACTAGTGGCTGTGACCGTGCCATCGGCATTAACAGGAAAAACCTGTAAACGAGCTCCTGCGTTATTAACCACAAACCCATTACTATCAACTCCCATTTCTCCATTACGTGTAAAAATGGCGTTATTGTTGGACTCACTAGGAGACAACACAAAAAAACCTTCACCTGAAACAGCTAAATCTAAAGTGTTTGAAGTAAACTCTAAATTCCCTTGATTAAATTGCTGGGCAACGTTAGCTAACAAAACTCCATTACCTATAGTTGTTCCCGAACTACCAAATGACGTTGTTGAAAATATATCGGCAAACTCAGTGCGGGACTCTTTAAACCCTGTGGTGCTGACGTTGGCGATATTATTAGCGGTAACATTTAAATCTGCTTGCGCCGCATTTAAACCACTTAATGCTGTATTAAAAGACATAACTGCTCTCCTGTTTTAACCGATTTCTTTAATTTCACTAAATTCAATTTGTCCCAGTCCCGCGAGGTTTAACAGAATTTTTCCTTCTGCTCCGCCTAAATTAACGCTTTCCACACGTGCGACCATCGACGTTTTTAACTGCTCCGTTGCACCACCAACTTGACCATAAGCTGCCACGGTATATAAACCCGGAGGCATACGTTCGCCGTTGTTGTTGTTGCCATCCCAAATAAAATCAATATCCCCAGCTTCCTGTGCACCAACCTCGATACTTCTTACCACCTGTCCTGCTTCATCTTTAATTTCAAAATGAATATTCGTCGTATCAGAATCTAAATTTAATTGACCAGCAATAACACCATCATTCATCAGTAGACCTTCGGTACCAGGAATGAGTACATTTCGCCCGACCAATGAAGAAGCCTGTAGTGCTTGGTTTGAAGTTAACGAGTTAGATAGTTCTCCAAAACTTGTCACTAATGTCTGTAAACTATCCAAGCTAGCAAACTGCGACATTTGAGAAATGAATTCTTTATTATCCACCGGAGTTAATGGGTCTTGATTGGCTAACTGCGTCGTCAACAAAGCAAGAAAATCAGCTTGACCCAACTCCTTTTTAATTTCATTGGTTTGCCCTGTATGATTTTGCAAACCAATATTGGAATAATCGGTTGTATTAATTGAAGAAGTCATGAGCGTATTCTCTTAAGCTTACTGACCAAGAGTCAGGGTTTTATTAAGTAAATGTTTGGTCATAGTGGCTACTTGCACATTTGACTGATACGAACGAGAGGCCGAAATCATATTAGCCATCTCTTCAACCATATTTATATTGGGTGCGTATACATAACCATTTTCATCAGCAATAGGATTATCTGGCTGATAACGTGCTATAGGATCAGCTTGGCTTTCAACAATACCTTTAACCTGAACGCTACCATTAACCACGCCATTATTTCGCTCAGAATGAGTAACGCCACTGAGAACAGCTTGGAATACAGGATGTCTTGCTTTATAAGTTTGTTCTGTACTGCTTGCAACACTATCTGCATTAGCAATATTACTCGCAGTTGTATTCAAGCGTACACTTTGTGCTGACATACCCGAACCACTAATGTTAAAAATATCGTATAAGCTCACCGTTATTCTCCACGTATTGCTTGTATTAAACCTTTAATTTTGCCATCTAAAAACCTTAAGGTGGTTTGATATTGCATAGCATTTTCGGCAAATTTTGCTTGTTCAACTTGCACGTCAACGGAATTACCATCACCCGTGTCTGGCTGTAAAGGAATTCTGTAAGATAGCCCAGGAATTTCACTCCCAATCTGACTATCTAAATGTTTTACATGAGTACGCTTTAAATCACTATTTTGGCCGCTTTGTGCCATTTTAAGCGCTTGGGTAAAATCTATGTCTCTTGCTTTATAATTTGGTGTATCTGAGTTGGCCAGATTAGTAGCTAACACCTCAGCTCTTGAATTCCGCAAGTTAAGAGCGGCTTCGTGGATTCCAAATGCTTTTTCAAAATTAATCGACATAGTTTTACCGTTGCTGCGACTTTAAATTCATATTTATAAAGATTACTCATGTGTTTGTTTGAATCATAACAGCGAAGATTTCACACTGGCCTCTGACCGCCTGTTTGTTATTTCAATAATGACTCAACAAATCTCATAACTAATTTAGCAAACGTTGTGCCAATTAATTTATCTTTAAAAATCAAAGAATTAGAGAGTTATCAATTTATTAGCGGCAAAAGAAAACCGTAAAAGCGGCAAAAAGAATAGCGAGTGGGGGAGGTTAAATAAATTATTGTGTTAAGTATTGTTGTAGATGCTTAGCTGAGACAAAGCGGTTATTAGGTAGATACTGATTATTTTTGGTAGTAGATATCTGACGATAATATTTCAGTCGAATAAATCCGGCAATACACTTCTTGTCGGAATAAGTATTAGTTAATTTTCTAACAAGAAACGATTTAACTAATGCTACTTTGAATAAAAAAGATTAGAGTAATTATTACAGACGCTTTATTAATCATATAAAATATTACTAAATTAATAAAACGCCTTAAAGAGTGAAAATCTACTTGAACACTCTAAATTCGAATAAGACAGCTATTTTAAATTTAGAGCGCTCAACTTAGCATTTATCGTGTTTTTGTTTATCCTTGACGTAGCTGATCCAAGCATTAGCCCTTTGACGCCACTTTTTATATTTTGTAGCTCCTTCTAATGAAACAAGAGAACTTTTACATTGACCAAGGCTTGCTTGCGCACTGCCTTTTGTAAACAAAACTCGCCCTTCATCATCCACACCTTTATCAAGCGCTTTATTTAGAGCTTTAATTGCATTTCTCCACTCTTCTTTCTCTGCATATAAATCAGCTTGAGTTAAGTAATGCTCACCATCTTTTGCAACTTCAGCTGTTCGACCATAGGCCGCTATAGCTTTATCAGTTTCTTTACTCACAAGATAATTACTTGCCACATTTCGCAGATTACTTTCTTCAGGTTTTACAATACCTTTCTGTAAGCCTTCTTCTAGTACTTCAGCTGACCGGTAAGGTATTTCCTCATAAGCAAAAAGGCTTGAAAGAGTTTTATAATCTGACTCACTTTCAAAACCGCCGTTGAGGTAAAACATTTCCATTATAGCAAGAGACTCTTTCACTCTATCAAGCTGAAGATACAAACTAGACAATTGTCTCCAATAAGATTTCTCTTCAGGGAATAAAGTTAACATTTCCTTTAAAACTGCCGCTGAGCCAACCAAATCCTTTAATTCATAGTGAGAAACTAAAAGAACACTATAATAATTTTTCTTAGGTTTACTTTCATGTTTAACAGCTAGATATGCAGGACAAATTGCTTCTTTATACTTGCCAGATTCATATTTCAAAACAGCGTATAAAATATAAGCATTAGGGTCATCTTTAACAGATTTTTTTAGCCATGCATCTAACAATTTTTTTGATTCATCTTTATTTCCAATCCCATACATCAAACTAGCAACATTCAATCTTAGTTGTTGCAGTCTTTCATGATCCAATTGCCCCTCCCCATATTTAAGTGCGTCCTTAAAATAAGGTAAAGCAGAATCATAATCACCTTGCTGTGCGTAAGCTGAAGCGATATTCATACTAACAGCAGATTTGACGTAGTCATCAGAAGAACCTTCTTGAAGCTTTTTTAAAGCTTCAATACCTTCTTTATATTGTTCATTCGCTAAATACTCTAAAGCACGAGTTAGGCGTTTATGAACTTTTTCTGACATACCACGAATTGGTGGATTTTCGATTTTTTGATTTTTATTAATTAAAGGCTTGCATGATTTTGTAAGCTCTGTTTGAGGTAAAGCAAACAGCGATGCAGAATACGAAACACCTAACAAAGTCATAGCCAATAATTTAATTATTGAATTATTTTTCATATTTATCACTCTACTTTGTTATTCGCCTAGTTTAAATTCCATTGTATATTTCATGTTTGGCTGAGCTACAGCTTTCCCATCAACAACTTTAGGTTTAAACTTCCATTTGTAGATAGCTTTACGCGCATCACGTTCAAAAATTCGTCTTGGTTTCGCATCAATAACTTGGACATCTTGAGGTGAACCGTCAGGCGCGACAGTAAACTCAAACCGAACCCATCCTTCAATACCTTCCATAGCTGCTTTTCTAGGGTATTGAGGCTGAATTATTACCATAGGAATTGCATCACCGTCAGACAAATTACCAGCCTGATTCATGCTTCCAAGATAAGTCCCCGTGTTAACGTTCGCATCAAACTTACCTAAATTCAGATTCAAATTTTTAACAGGTTTTTGAACTTTAGCGACTTTTCTCACTTGTGGTGGTGGTGGGTTTTTTGGTGGAGGCGGCGGTTTCGGTAAACGCCGATCTCGAACACGCAAGTCATCCTCAGGTTTGGCCATTACAAATTCTACAACTTTTGTTTCTGACTCTTCTGGTAACTTAACTTCAGATTTAATCAAATAAGCCATTACAACAAACAGTAGAAATGTAACGCTTCCTCCAACACCTAAACCAATCAATATTCTTTGCATTTTACTTCTCCGTTGCTACAGAGATATTCTTCACACCAGCTGCTTTAGCTGCATCCATTACATCTAATAATATGCCAGATTTAGCATATTGATCAGACTGAATAACAATTGTACTTTCAGGGTTTTCTAAAAGCATTGATTCAACAGTAGTCCGAACATCTTCTTTTTTAACTTTGCGTTTCTGCATATATATTTCACTATTAGCAGTTATACCAATAAAGATATTTGTAATGGCGGCGGTAATTTCCTCATTAACAATCCTTAACAATTAGTTCGGAATTCATTAACATACTATGGGAGAGGGGAAAGGGGAAGTGGGAAAGGGGAAATCGGAAGTGGGAAGGCGGAAATCGGTTGGAAATCAAAAGCTCTATCCTCACCAATTCACGCCCTCCCCTACCCTTACCTTGTCTTCTGCGGCACTTGATCCATCTCTGCCTCCCAGGCTTGCAGGCGAAGCAGTAAACTATCCACCAATATGGGTTGAAGTTGGGCTAAATTGCTTTGCTCACCCAGGTCAGCCGCTAGATTAAAGAGAAAGGTATCCTGTTCTTCCAAGAGTAATTTCCAGTGGCCATAACGAATCGATCTAGCTTCGCGATAGCGCCAAAACAGGGGTCTTTCAGGCAAGGTTTTGTGGTCAAATAGCAAGTTAGATAAGTCCGCTCCATCCAT
>JAUIHB010000022.1 GCA_030432465.1 Gammaproteobacteria bacterium | reverse complement strand
CCCGGTAGCTACGTTCGGACAGGATAACCGCTGAAAGCATCTAAGCGGGAAGCCCCCTCCAAGATAAGATTTCCCTAGAGCTTTAAGCTCTCATAAGGAACGTTGAAGACTACGACGTTGATAGGCCAGGTGTGTAAGTGCAGTGATGTATTGAGCTAACTGGTACTAATGATCCGAGAGGCTTGACCATATAACACCCAAGCGGTCTGAGAAGATTGTGCAAGTGATAGAATTGAAGACATATAGCGTAGGATACCTAAGCTGCTTGACTCGTTAAATCTAGATTGAAAAGAATTTGGCAAAGCGCCACACTTAAGTGATTAAGTGAAAAGTTTTGCCTGGTGACATTAGCAAACGGGCACCACCTGATCCCATCTCGAACTCAGAAGTGAAAACGTTTAGCGCCGATGATAGTGTGGGGTTTCCCCATGTGAAAGTAGGTCAACGCCAGGCATTTATTTTAAAGAACCCGTCCTTGAGGCGGGTTTTTTTATGCCTCCAAAAATCTTTGTATCATCGACTTTGAATAGAATTCTCCATCGAGATAGTGGTGACAAGCTATGTCTTTATACCGGATATTCAATAACGGCTAAAAAATTAACTCAATAATGATGAACTGTAAGTAATAATATTATTCGGGGGGTTGTTAGGGTAGGGTGAATCAGCAATCCATTGCTGACTGTTTATTTGGAATTATTTTTAAGGAATTTGAATTTTAGATGGCATATCTTGTCCTGGGACGACTATTTTTGAAGCCTGCTCTCTTTGATATTCTTGAATTTCTTTCATTGTTTGTTCCATATTCTCTTTTGCAGCATCAGGGAATGCCTCTATGGCGTCATTCAGGTTATTTGCGTTTAACTCAAAATTAAGAGGAATAGCACCAGCAGGAGTCATAACTTGTGTTTGCCCAAAGAAGCTTTTTTGGCGGCTACTGTCGACCTCTCCATCGGTTGTGACAGGTGTTAATACACGTATACTACCTATTTTCTGATCAGTAAAAACATCTTCCTTTACAAGGGAAGTAAGGTCGAATTTTATTTCGGGAAGATCTTGATTCATGTGAAACTCTCTATTAGTTTATTTAGGTCTGCATTATAAATGACTCGTTATTTGATTGCTAATTACAAGGAAAGTTAGAATGTATAATAAAATTTATAATATTTACTAAGGTGTTAGATATGGAGTGGTTTGTCTATATGATAAGTACAGATAATAATAAACTTTATACGGGTATCACTAACGACCTTGAAAGACGTTGGAATGAACATTCACAGACTAAAAAAGGAGCTAAATTTTTTAGAACATGCAGTCCTGTAAAAATAGTCTACATTCAGAAACTAGATAATAAATCCGATGCTTTAAAACTTGAAATAAAAATAAAAAAAATGAATAAAAGTACAAAGTTAATCTTGATTGACTCAAAGGAAAATGAAGTAAGTCAGATTGATGTTGCTTTAAAATTTAAAACTTAAATTGATTAAAAATGAATAGAGATGAAATAAAAAAACTTTTTTTACAAGAAGTAGATAATTTATCAAGCGAATTTCCTTTTTTGAGTCGATGGTTACTTAAGTTTGATAATGCTAAAAAAAGAGCTGGTATGTGTAATGCGTCAACCAAATCTATCCATATTAGTTCTCACCATTATTTAAACAATAGCTTCGAAATGGTTAAAGATACCGTTTTGCATGAGTTAGCTCATGCGATTACTTTTGAGTTATATTCTGATCTGACACATGGTGAGCGGTGGAAGTCTATCGCAGTTAGAATTGGAGCTAAACCAAAAGCTACGGCAAAATTTAATTTACCTCATCCACCTTGGTTTTTGGTGAGTGTTTGCTATATACAGAAATCGATATTAAGAATTGCGCCAAGATATCGCAGAAATAAAAATATAGTAAATTATTTTTTGAAAGGTAGACCGTCTACCAAAGGTTCATTATATTACGTTAAATATGAGGAACTAATGGCTTTTGAAAATGGAGTGTTACCTTTTGAAAAGCTAGTATTAATTAGTTAAATTTGATAAAAACCTGTCATTAAGTCTGGGGTGTTTCTTAATGACAGAGGTTTTTAGTCTGATTATCATACTAAGCAGCTACGCCAAAGGTTTGAATGGATAGCGGTCGTCTTTCGGGATTAACTTCATTTGAAAAAGCTTTAATCTCATTGATATGCTCCATTATTTTATAGGCTTTATTAATAATTACCTGTCCTTGTTCCGTGACACCGATAAGATTTTTGCCATTACGTGAGAAAATTTGAATTCCCAATTCTTCTTCCAATAGCCTCAACTGCTTACTGACTCCAGGTTGCGATGTGTATAATTTTTCTGATGCTTGTGTGATATTTAAATCACTTTCCGCGATTGCCAGTACAAATCTTAATTGCTGTAGTTTCATTTTGTGTTTCCTTATTTTTTTGACGAAAAAAGAGTAAAAAAAACGCCACTGAGTTTGACTGAGTGGCGTTTTACGAGAAATTTAATATCTAATTCGTTAACACACCACGTGATCTCTATGTTTAGATGTAAAGAGCATGTGCATAAACATAGAGACTAACCACGCACATGCGGTCATAATCACAGGCGTAAAGGTGCATGTGATTGTTGTTGCATGTTTATAGTTTGAAGTTATGTTCATTTATTTAATTTTATATTTATGTGTTGTTTAGTATTAGTCGTTTTCTCATTGCGCGTTCAAGCGCATATTTTTTATTTGTGAGTTCACCTATTGAACTGGTCACAAATTTATTTACTATTTATTTTTTCGTTAAATGAATTCTTTTTTACTGGTTATACCAGAATTCATTATCTTGAATTAGGTAAATCGAAACACTCTATTTACCTAAAAAGAGGCAATACCTCTTTAAGTACAACTTTTATATCACTTCAGATTATATTCGTCAAGAAATGCTAAAATAATAAAAGGTTATTAGAGATAAAGCATAACCAAAAATTATGCGTCCTAACTAACAATATCGATTATCCTAACGGGCTTCTATGGGTAACGATATCTAGAAAAAATAAGATTAATATAGAGTTAGATTCTGGAATTTCTATATGTTATTCAGTTTAGTCGTATATATTGATAAATACTTAAATTGGTAAGGTTAAACCAAATGAAAAAATATAATATCGCAATTGTTGGTGCTACAGGCGCTGTTGGTCAGGAACTCATAGAGTTGTTAGGTGTTCGAAATTTCCCTGTGGCTAAGTTAACGCTATTAGCATCAAAACGCTCAGCTGGCAAAAAGCAAGCGAGTCATTTGGGCGAATTGAGCATAGAAGAGTTCTCTCCAGAAAAATTTACAGAACAGGATTTTGTATTTTTTGCTTCAAGTGGTGAACATAGTAAGCAATATGCACCATTGGCAGTAGAAGCTGGAGCGGTAGTTATAGATAACAGCA
The DNA here is from genome assembly GCA_030432465.1 of Gammaproteobacteria bacterium. Lineage (GTDB taxonomy): Bacteria > Pseudomonadota > Gammaproteobacteria > Enterobacterales > Kangiellaceae > Aliikangiella. Next base: position 19,181 of record JAUIHB010000022.1, on the reverse strand, counting down.
GTGCATTTAGGTTGGATGATGCTGTTCCACTGGTTGTACCAGAGGTTAATCCTGAAGATGCGTTCAAACATCAAGGGTTAATTGCTAACCCTAACTGCTCAACTATTCAAATGGTCGTAGCATTAAATCCAATTCATAAAGTTTCTAGAATCAAGCGTATTGTTGTTTCTACTTATCAAGCTGTATCTGGCGCTGGTCAGGCTGCAATTACCGAACTCTACGAGCAGTCAAAGGCAATTTTGAATAAAGAAGCAGTAAACGTTGAAAACTTTACTAAACAAATTGCAATGAATGTTATTCCACACATTGATGTTTTTCAGGACAACGGATATACCAAAGAAGAGATGAAAATGGTGAATGAGACTTGGAAAATAATGGGGGATTCTAATATCAGGATCAGCGCAACTTGTGTAAGAGTTCCTGTAATAAGAGCGCACTCTGAAGCGATTAGCATAGAAACCGAAGACTTTATTAGTGAAACTCAAGCTCGAGATATATTAAAGCAAGCAAAAAATATAGAAGTTATTGATGAGCGGGAAAATGGTGGTTATCCAACGCCTGTGGAATGTAGCCAAAAAATGCCAACTTATGTTGGCCGCATTCGACAAGACATTTCTTGTGATAATGGACTTGCATTGTGGTGTGTTGCGGACCAGTTGTGGAAAGGTGCCGCATTAAATGCATTACAAATTGCCGAATTACTTATTCAGGATGAACAATGAAGGTATTAAAATTTGGAGGAACTTCCCTCGGTGACGCTCTGCGTATGCAGAATGTTGCAGAGATTGTTACATTTGGGGAGCCTGTCTTAGTTGTATTATCTGCTGTGTCGGGTACTACAGATTCATTAGTTAACATTGTTGAGTTAATAAAATCTAATGAGTTTGAAAAAGCGAAGGAAGTTGTTCATGTATTAAGAGAGCATTATCAACATTATACTAATTCACTTTATCGAGATGAGTTAATAAAGTCTGATGCGGTTTTGTATGTCGAGTCTCAACTACAAGATATCATGGATAATATTGTCAACCCAGGAAGTTATGCTACAGAGTCAAATTTATTGGCTAAGGGTGAGTTAATTTCTACATATTTATTTTATTGTTATCTTAAGCAGCAAAAGATCGCTGCGAGCTTATTATCTTCGTTAGATTTTTTACGTTTAACTAAAAGTAGTGCGCCTGACGAAGAGTTTTTAGAAAGCCAGCTTAATGCTGCGATAACTGAGAATCCATCAACGGAAGTTTTTATTGCTCAAGGTTTTATTTGTCGAAATGCTTTTGGAGAAATTTCAAATTTGAAACGTGGTGGAAGCGATTATTCAGCATCCTTATTTGCCGCAGCTATTAACAGTGAAGAAGTTCAAATTTGGACTGATATTGACGGTATGCATAATAATGATCCGCGCTTTATTAAAAATACCAAACCTATTCGGGAGCTTTCTTTTGATGAAGCGGCAGAACTAGCCTATTTTGGGGCAAAAATATTACATCCCAGTAGTATTAAACCTGCACGTAAAAAAAATATCCCGGTAAAGTTATTAAATACACTAGAGCCGCTAGCGGTTGGTACAGTCATTTCATCAAAAAGCTCTAATTCTCGAATTAAAGCAGTTGCAGCAAAAAGTGGAATTACAGCTATTAAAATTCGTTCCAGTGAAATGTTACAAGCTCCGGGATTCTTGCGTAGAGTGTTTGAAGTCTTTGAGCTCTATCATACTTCTATTGACGTAATTACAACCTCAGAAGTGGCTGTTTCTTTGACGATCGACGACACACAACATTTGCAGCCAATTGTTAAAACACTGCAAGAGTTTGGCCATGTTGATATTGATAAAGGATTATCAATTATCTGCGTTGTTGGAGATTTTGTTGTTGAAAGTACAGGTGTTGCTGCACAGGTTATTCAGTCAATGAATGATATACCAATAAGAATGATTTCATATGGCGGTAGTGATCATAATATTACGTTATTAATATCTGAGTCAGAAAAAGTTAACGCACTAAAAGCATTACATAAGGGGCTTTTCGATGAGTAATAAGCAGTTAATCGAACAGTTTGAACAAAGAGAAACACCATTTTATCATTATGATTTAGGCTTATTACGTAAGACTATCGAAAAAGTTAAAAAGCTAGCTCAGGAATATGATTTTGATATCCACTATGCTGTTAAAGCTAATAGTAACGTTCCTATCTTGAAAGAGTTTCAAGCTGCTGGATTTGGAGCTGATTGTGTGAGCGGTAATGAAGTCAGTTTGGCTGCTGAATGTGGGTTTCCTACGAGTGATATTTTGTTTGCTGGAGTTGGTAAAACAGATAAAGAAATAAAAACCGCGTTAAAGCTTAATATCAAAGCATTTAATTGTGAATCGTCACAAGAAATTGAAATACTCAATGGACTTGCTGCTGAAGAAGGTAAGGTCGCTGAAATTTCATTACGCATAAACCCAAACGTTGACGCAAAAACTCACAAGTACATTACAACTGGACTGGACGAAAATAAATTTGGCATAAATCATTCTGATTTACCTAAAATTGTGGAAGAAATTAAAGCCTATAACAATATCCATTTGACAGGTGTTCATTTTCATATTGGATCTCAAATTACCGACTTGAATGTTTTTAAAGGACTATGTCTGCGGGTTAACGAAATTCAACACTGGTTTCAAGAGCAAGGTATTGAAATAACCCACCTTAATCTCGGGGGAGGGCTAGGAATTGATTATCAAAAGCCAGATACAAATTCAATTGCAGACTTTGAGCAATACTTTCAAATTTTTTCTGAATTTTTAGAAAGAAAGCCTGAACAAAAAGTTCATTTTGAGTTAGGTCGTTCTATGGTGGCACAATGTGGTGCTTTAGTATCAAGAGTTGTTTTTGTTAAAAAAGGTATCAATACAGATTTTGTTATTGTGGATGCCGGAATGACTGAATTACTCCGTCCAGCGCTTTATCAAAGCTATCATCAAATTGATAATATTTCGAGTAAAAAGGCCCCACAGATTTATGATGTTGTAGGACCTATTTGTGAATCTACAGATTGTTTTGGAAAAGCGATGACATTGCCGGAAACTCAGAGAGGCGACTTTATTTTAATTAGAAGTGCAGGCGCTTATGGAGAAGTAATGACATCACGTTATAATTTGCGGGATCAACATGAAGCACTTTATACTGAATAAGATTCAGTTGATTTGGATATGAGTTGATGTAAACAAATGAATACTAAAACACGCCTCTTTAAAATAAATTCAAAGAGGCGTTTTATTATCTACTGAGTTGTTGCCAAAGAAGGAAGAGATAATTGTTCTACCAGCTCATTGAAAGAGCCATCCAGTATTAATGATTTTATGCCCTCTATATCACTTGCCATATAGCGGTCTTTTTCGTAAAAGGCCGCTTTAGTACGAATAATTTTTATCGCCTTAAGACCTTTGGTTGATGTTTTTAGGGGGGCACGTAATTCCACACCTTGTGCTGCACAGAGCATTTCTACTGATAAAACGCCTGCTAGATTATCAGTAAGCTCAACCAGTTTACGCGCAGCAAAGGTTGCCATACTTACATGATCTTCCTGATTAGCAGAAGTAGGTAAACTATCAACAGACGCAGGGTGTGCTAGCGTTTTATTTTCACTGGCTAACGCTGCAGCAGTGACTTGTGCAATCATAAAGCCTGAATTAACACCACTGTCATTGACCAGAAATGGAGGAAGTTGGCTAAGGTGTTTATCCAATAATAGCGCTGTCCGACGTTCGCTTATGGCGCCAATCTCTGCGGCAGCAATTGCTAACCCATCAGCGGCTAAAGCAACTGGCTCGGCATGAAAATTACCGCCAGAAATAATATCGCCTTCCTGTGTGAAAACAAGAGGATTGTCAGAAACTGCATTTGCTTCGGTGAGTAAAATGCTGGCCTGAAATCTGAGTTGATCTAAAACTGCACCCATAACCTGTGGCTGACAGCGTAATGAGTATGGATCTTGTACCTTGCCGCAATCAGCATGAGAGTCAAGTAACTGGCTACCTTGCATAAATTCTTTATAAACCACTGCGGTATCTATTTGTCCGGCATGTCCTCGTGCTTGATGGATTCTGGCATCGAATGGGGCAATACTACCGAGCGCAGCATCTACGGATAAACATCCAGCAACCATGGCAGATGAAAAGCAGTTTTCAGCCTGAAATAAACCACGTAATGCGATGGCTGTGGACGCTTGTGTACCATTGAGAAGAGCTAGGCCCTCTTTAGCTGCTAAAGATAATTTTTCGATATTAACGGATTTAAGGGCTTGTTCAGCATTAACAACTTCTCCGCGATAATTAACTTCACCAACCCCAATTAAAGCGCAACTCATATGGGCTAACGGCGCTAAATCGCCAGAAGCTCCGACTGAGCCTTTTTCTGGAATTAAAGGATAAACTTGTTGGTTGATTAATTCCAAAAGTGTCTGGATGACATTGAGCCGAATACCAGAAAAGCCTTGTGAAAGACTATTGACTTTTAATGCCACTAATAAGCGAACTGTATTATTATCTAGAGCTTTTCCAATACCTGCAGCATGAGAGAGCACTAAGCTTTCTTGTAAAAGTTGAAGTTTTTCATCTGGAATACTCGTTGAAGCTAATAAACCAAAACCTGTATTAATTCCGTAAACCGTACGCTTTTCGTCAATGACATTTTGTACCGCTTGTGCAGAAAGTTCGACGGCGTTAAAGCAACTTTCGTCCAGTGCTAGTGTGACTTCGTTATGGTAAATATAGCGGCAATCTTGTAAAGAGAGTTGCCCCGGTTTTATAACAAATGTTGACATGTTACTCTCCTTACTTGTCTAGCATAGGTAAATTAAGGTTATGTTCGCGTGCACAATCTTTGGCAATATCGTAACCAGCATCGGCGTGCCGCATAACACCTGTGGCGGGATCATTCCAAAGAACGCGCTCAATTCTTGCGGCGGCTTCATCGGTACCATCACAACAAATAACAATACCTGAATGTTGAGAGTAGCCCATACCAACACCCCCACCGTGATGTAATGATACCCAGGTAGCACCGCCAGCAACATTCAGCATCGCATTAAGTAATGGCCAGTCAGATACAGCATCGGAGCCATCCTGCATACTTTCGGTTTCACGGTTAGGGCTGGCGACTGAACCTGAGTCAAGATGATCTCGACCGATCACCACTGGCGCTTTTAGCTCACCATTTTTAACCATTTCATTGAAAGCTAAGCCCAATTTATGGCGTAAGCCCAATCCCACCCAACAAATCCGTGCAGGTAGTCCTTGAAAACTTATGCGCTCTTTTGCCATGTCCAGCCAGTTATGTAAGTGAGGGTCATCTGCAATAATTTCTTTAACCTTTTGATCGGTCTTATAAATATCTTCTGGATCACCAGATAGTGCAGCCCAGCGGAATGGTCCTACGCCTCGACAAAACAGAGGCCGAATATACGCAGGGACAAATCCTGGGAAATCAAATGCGTTTTTTACACCTACATTGAGAGCTTCTTGGCGAATATTATTGCCATAATCAACCGTTGGGATACCATCATGATAAAAGTCGAGCATTGCTTGAACCTGTATCGCCATTGATTTGCGAGCTTCTTTTGCGACTAACTCTGGATTTTCATTGATTTGAGTTCTCCACTGCTCAACAGTCCAATTAAGAGGTAAGTAACCATTGACAGGATCATGTGCTGAAGTTTGATCTGTCACTAAGTCAGGTTTAATTCCGCGTTTATGGAGTTCTGGGAATATTTCGGCAGCGTTACCTAATAAACCAATAGAAATCGCTTCGCCTTTTTCTAATGCTTGATTAAGCATTTGCATTGCTTCATCGATGGATTGTGCTTTTTTATCAACATATTTTGTGCGTAAACGAAAATCAATGCGTGTTTCGTCGCACTCCACAGCAATCATACAATAACCAGCCATAGTTGCAGCTAATGGCTGAGCGCCACCCATACCACCTAAACCGCCAGTTAGAATCCATTTTCCTTTGGTTTCACCATTAAAATGTTGTCTACCAGCTTCGACAAATGTTTCATAAGTTCCCTGAACAATGCCTTGGCTTCCAATATAAATCCATGAACCAGCTGTCATCTGGCCATACATCATTAGACCTTTTTTATCGAGCTCATTAAAGTGTTCCCAATTTGCCCATTCAGGGACTAAATTAGAGTTTGCAATTAGTACGCGAGGAGAATCTTTGTGAGTTTTAAAAACGCCAACAGGCTTTCCTGATTGAACCAAAAGTGTTTCATCGTCGTTCAATTTTTTGAGCTGATTAACGATTTCATCAAAGCATTGCCAGTTTCTTGCTGCGCGGCCAATACCACCATATACCACTAAAGCATTAGGGTTTTCTGCAACATCTGGGTCGAGGTTATTCATTAGCATTCTCAGTGGTGCTTCAGTCAGCCAGGATTTTGCACTGATTTCTGTACCTCTGGGGGCACGAATGACTCGATTTTCGTCATACCTTGGATCACTCATGGTTTTCTCCTATAAATTTACTAACATTGAAATCATTTTATGGGGTAAATTTTGTTCCTAGACGATAGCGCTTACCGGGATGATATAAACGGGCAAAACTAACAAGTTTTCCGTTACACCAAGTTTTTCTTTCCAGTAGTAATATGGCTTCATCTGCTTGTACTTGAAGTAAATTGCGTACTTTGTCACTGCCAATAATGGCTTCTACTTGATGTTCTGCTTCTGTAACTGGGGCTATTGCCGATAAATATTCGCTTGGTGTGATTGATTCAAAGTCTTGTTCTAAATATTTTGGTGCAGTTTCAACATTAACCCAACGATATTCCAACTGCACAGGAACATCATCCTGAAAGTGCAACAGTTTTGAATGGGCAATAGCATCACCATCTGACATTTGCATAATATGACTAAGCTCAGGATCCGCGTCGATGCTGTTACATGCAATAAGCTGTGCTTTATGTATATGACCTGATTCGGTAATTTCACTGGCAATACTACGAATTTGGAGAAGGGAGGCTTGTTGTTTTTCTTCAGCAACAAAGCTACCTTTACCTTTAATTCGAATTAAGGTCCCTTCTTGAAGTAGTTCTTGCAAAGCTCTGCGGGCGGTCATTCGACTGACTTTACAGAGATCAACTAGCTCATTTTCGGAAGGTACGCGTTCGCCTGCACGCCAGCTTTTTTGGCTGATGCCGTCTAAAATATAACGTTTGACTTGCTCGTAACGATTTTCTTTTGTTTTCATAGTAATAATTATGCTCGCTCAAAGTTGTATATACAAGTTGTTTTTGGCAAAATAGTAAAATATAACAAATACCAATTTCTGCCTAATATGAGTCGTAAGATGATATTATTTAGCAGATAAAGTTGTTTTATTAACAAATATATTAGTTGACGATATTTGGCTACACCTCTTAATCAGTTCAAGGATAAATTGAACCATGCGTGAGAACAATGTTTATGATTTTCATCAGGGAAATCTTCCTATTTTTATCTCTATGCCACACAATGGTGTTGAAATTCCTCCAGATATAGCCCAAACGATGACTGAGTCAGCGTTAAATGTAGTTGATACTGATTGGTATATGGATAAAGTTTATGAGTTTGCTGTTGCGATGGGGTGTAGTGTTTTAACACCTAAGTATTCTCGGTATGTTATTGATTTAAATCGGCCTCCCAATGATGAGTCATTGTACCCTGGTGCCGATACCACCGAACTTTGTCCAACAACACAATTTAATTATGAAGATATTTATGTTTCGGGTAAAAAGCCCAATCAGGCAGAGATTAAGCGTAGAGTCGACACCTATTGGCAACCTTATCATCAGAAAATTCAAAGTTGTCTTAAGGATATGCAACAGCATTTTTCTTCGGTATTATTGTTCGAAGCACACTCGATAAAATCAGAAGTCCCACGTTTTTTTCAAGGGAAACTACCTGATTTCAATTTTGGAACCTATAATGAGAAAAGCTGTAGTGAAAAGTTGACTAAACTGGTTAAGCGTTGGCAGCCTCAAGGATATACTAAAGTGGTTAATGAGCGCTTTAAAGGGGGTTACATTACCCGAGCTTATGCAGCACCTGAATCAGGTGTCGATACGCTCCAGCTGGAACTTTCGCAAGCAACTTATTTAAATGAACATGACTTGAGTTATGCGCCGAATAATGCGCAAAATGTGATCAAAGAAATCCAAACGTTTTTTAATCAACTTATTTCGTTATATTCTACTAACTAAACATAACTTCAATTATTTATGCAGCATTTGAAAAGAATTAAAGTTTTTTGTGAAGATTTACAGCCAGGCATGTTTGTTTCTGAACTAGATAGAGATTGGAGTGAAACCTCTTTTTTACTTCAAGGTTTTGTTGTTAATAATTTAGTAGACATTGAAGCTGTAAAAAAACAATGTGAATACGTCTATGTTGATTTTAGATCCGAGTCTGATTTTAAACAGTACAAATTAAAAACAACTAAATCAACAACCTACAAAAAACAGTTAGAAGAAAACTTATCTAGTACTCATTATAACTTACGTGAAAAGCTGAAACCTGCATTTTCTGCTCGTTTAAAAACGAGTCATGTGATGAAAAATGTTTTAGACAAAATTATGCTGGGTGAAGATTTTGATGTTGTCAGTGTCCATCAATCAGTCAAAGAAAATGTCAAATCTGTTTTGCAAAACCAAGAAGCTATGTTGATGTTGACGATGTTGAAAAATCAAAATGAAGATATTGCTCAACATAGTTTTAATGTGAGTATACTCGCCATTGGTTTTGCCAAAGCTTTAGGTTTTTCTCAAGAGGGCTTGGAAGATTTAGGCATGGCTGCACTATTACATGATATAGGACAAGTTAAAATTGATGCTAAACTGATTAATAAAAAAGGAAAGCTTAATCAGAATGAAAGGCTGGAAGTCAATAAGCATACTCAATTGGGTTTTGAAATATTATCAGGGAAAAATGGTTTAACAGCCTCTTGCATCGATGTTGCTCTATCGCATCATGAAAGACTGAATGGACAAGGTTACCCTAGAGGACTAAAAGGTGACCAGATTTCACGTAATGTGCGCATTATCAGCATTATCGAAGTTTTTGAATCTTTAACCAGCCATCAAACTTATCGCAAAGGAATGTCAATAATGGACTCTTATAAAGTATTGATGGAAGGTAAAAATACCCACTTTGATGAACAGCTTATTTTGAGATTTATAAAGTGGAGAAGTATCTATCCGCCAGGTTCAATTGTGGAAATGGAAAGCGGTGAGGTGGGAATTGTGATCAAAGCGCACAAGGAACATAAATTAAAGCCTAAAGTATTACTTGTTTTAAACGAATATAAACAACCTCGTAAAGAAAGACTCATTGATATGACCAAAATGGATCTTGACCCAGAATCGAAACCCTATAAGATCATTAGAGCTTATGAAAACATGGCTTTTGGCATAGACTTGCATGAATATGCTGAAAAAGGCCTGAAAGTTCAAATAAGTTAAAGTTACCCTCACTTATAGATATTACTAAGGAATAATTAATGGAAAGTGTTTTACAAAAAATGCTTGCACAGTTATCTGAATCTGACCAACAGAAATTTGATTCATTAGCGAATAAATTGAAGGTCCTGGATGGGGATATTTCTCGTTTATCGCCTGAAGATAAAGTACTGATAGTTAATATGGAAAAAAAATATAGTGAGCAGCTTAAACAAGCTCACAAGAGTGCAACCTCTGAGAATAAACAACAGAATCAGAATGACATTGATATTCTTACGTTACCATTTGCTCAACATGCCCGACAAATATTAGCGCGGGATCTTGGTGAAAAATTTCCGATAGAAGAAGATGCTGTAGCATTTGCGTTTGATAATAAATGGTTACCTATTGAGTGCCGTGATAAATCTTTAGCGGAAGATTTATTTGAAAAATATCAACAGGATATTTTAGAAACTAACCAGTGGCGACAAGAGCTTTTAGAAGTCGGTGCCGATAGAGTGATGGCGGTAGGGTTAACCTGGTTTATGGTTGTTTTCCAGTTAAATAAAAAGTTAAATGGCTAGTTCGGTTTTTTTAGCTGATAAATAGTTATAAAACGCAAGACCATCTAGTATTGAAAAAGATACGATGCAGGAAAGATAAAGGAATGATAAAAAATGTCCGGTCTGTTTGATTTAAACTCCATTGCGATTAATTATCAGTCTGGTGAGGCTGGTAAAGCTACATTCGTTTTTTTACATGGTAATACACAGAACAGTTCCTGTGGGAAAGGCATGCTGGATTTTTTTCAGAAACGAGGACATTCTGTTTTATCTTGGGATTTACCCGGACATGGCGATACTCCACTAACAATAAATCATTATACTTTTGACGATTTAGTGGTGTTGAATCATCAAATATTACAGCGTTACCAATTAATTAATCCGATACTTTGTGGACATTCAATTGGGGGGATGATTCACGCGGCAACGATTAAACGGTTTTCACCAACAATAAGCAGCCTAGTGATGTGTGGTTCTTATGATGCTAATCCAATCGAGAAAGTGCGAGAGCTAGAGTTGCATGATGCCTTGTACATGCAAACTTCTCTTGAAGAATATATCACTTCTGCTGAAGGATTATTTAAACAACAGAAAAAATATGACTATTTTAGTAATAACCAACTAGATGATGCTTTTGTCGAAATTATTAATCGACGATACACTTCACCTGAAGCTAACAAAATTAACTTAACAACTTTGACTGGTTTCACTGCACGTGAAGCACTTAAAGAGCTGAATCGTCCTATTTTAGTGATGCATGGTGAGCAAGAAACAGTCATTCCTAAAGTTTTAGTTGAGTCTATGTTGGCTGAAAACACTAATATGCAAGTTGAATGGTTTCCCAAAAGGGGGCATAACGCATTTTATCAAGAGCCTGAATTAACTGATAAATTGTTAGCGAAACACTATCGGTGGCTGACTGAGAGTTGAGTAGGTCGTGCTGGTTTTATCTACGCATTTCTTGGAACTTCTTCGAAAATGCGCAATTTTTAGTCAAAAAGTGGGTTATTCAGAAGGATTTTTAAAAAAGGGTTGTAATTTTTCTCAGGATCTGGATAATTCGCGCCCTGTTTGGGTCGTTAGCTCAGCCGGTAGAGCAGTTGACTTTTAATCAATTGGTCGGGCGTTCGAATCGCCCACGACCCACCAAACATCTAAAAAGCACGCCAATGGCGTGCTTTTTTGTATGTTACTCAAAAACAAGTCAAAGCAAGATTAGTTTAACTTTTTAGCCCAATAGCTCTTTAAGACTACTATGAGAAGGCTAACCATTTCCCATAACACCATACTAATTAATTTGCGCGCCTCATGTTAAGTCATTAATATGTTATTTTGGGAATTTTCTTATAGGAATATATCAATGCAGAATAAGTATTTTCTTATGACGTTGGCTTGTTTTTTTCTTATTGTATTTAGCATTCTGGCTATTAGTCCTCATGATCGTTCTGATTGGATGTTAGAAAATTTACTGGCAGTCATTTTTATTTTTACTCTGGCAATCAGTTATCGAAAATTTCCTCTATCAAAGGTTTCTTATGGGCTGATTTTTATATTTCTGATTCTGCATGAAATTGGAGCTCATTACACTTATTCAAAAGTTCCTTATCAAATATTTTTTCAGGATAATTTCGGTATTGATGTTAATGGAATGCTTGGTTGGGAGAGAAATAATTTTGATAGAGTTATTCATTTTTTATTTGGTTTTTTACTCGCTTATCCAATCCGGGAGTTTTATTACCGAATTGCAAACACTAAGGGATTCTGGGGATATTTGTTTCCTTTAGAATTGGTTATGGCTGCCTCTATGATGTTTGAGCTGTTTGAATGGGCCGCAGCAGCCTACTTTGGTGGTGAACTGGGGGTTGCTTACTTAGGTACTCAAGGAGATGTATGGGATGCTCATAAAGACATGCTGTTAGCATCAATTGGAGGCGCAATTGCGATGTTAATTATTTTATTGATTAATTGGAAGTGGCAACGTGACTTTCATTATGAGTGGGACAAAAGTTTAAAAATTAAGGAAAAAGAGCCTCTTGGTGAAAACAAATTAAGTGAAATGTTAAAAGATAGTCATTAATATAGAATGCTTTATTCAAAAAGGCGGCTTGATGATAGCCGCCTTTTCTTTACCGTTTGTTAGGTTATTTTTCGTCTTGATTGAGTTTATCTAAATGAATATCCATTTGAGGATAAGGAATAGATATGCCTGATTCATCAAAAGCCAATTTTATTTTCTCATGAGTATCGTAGAATACATTCCAATAGTCTGCAGAGTTTACCCATGGTCTAACATTAAAGTTAACAGACGAGTCTGCCAATGCTGCAACGGCTACCAGCGGCTCAGGCTCTTCTAAAATACGACTGTCTTCTTTTAGAATTTTCTCAATAACTTCTTTGGCTTTTTTGAGGTCATCATCATATCCAATACCAAAAACCATATCGATTCTTCGAGTTGGTTTACGCGAGTAATTGGTAATGACATCACCATAAATTTTTCCATTAGGAACCGTTAAGCTTTTATTGTCACCGGTACGCAGTTCCGTTGAAAAAATAGTAATTTTTTCAACGATACCTGCGATACCTGCAACTTCAACAAAATCACCTGCGGTAAATGGCCTAAACACAATTAACATAACGCCTGAGGCAAAATTTTGTAATGAGCCTTGTAGTGCCAAACCAATAGCCAAACCTGCAGCACCAATAATCGCGACTAGTGATGTGGTATCGACGCCAAGCTCACCTAATGAGGCGATAATGACGAATAACATTAACAATGTATGAGCAATTGCCGAAACAAAATTGACTAAAACTGAATCGAGCTTCGCTTTTTTAAGTACTCTGTTAACCAGGTTAGTAATAATTTTTACGGCAACCTTACCAACAATAAATATTAATATCGCAAATAATAAATTGAGCGAATAAGGTATGACGTAAGCGTGAAATAAACTCATTAATGATTCTTGTGAAAATTCCATCAATATATCCTATTGGTTTGAGGCTTAACTTTAAGCGTAGTTAATTATTGCGGCTTTCTTACCGTTGTTGTTATTTCCGCTTGGACACGACGATTTAATGCCTTGCCTTCACGAGTATTATTATCTGCGACAGGAGCACTTTCACCCTTACCGAGAGCTTTGATTCTGTTTTGATCAACATTAAATTTCTCCACTAAATATAGCATCACAGAATCAGCTCTTTTTTGTGATAACTGTTGGTTATATTTGGCAGAACCATCAGAGTCAGTGTGACCTTCTATTACAACGTTTGTATCTGGATATTGCAGCATAAAGTCTGCTACCTGACGAATTTCACTGGCATACTCATCTTGAATTTCTGCGCTGTTGTTAGCAAATTTTACATTTAATTTAATAGATACATCTTTGGTTAAAATAATTCGGCAGCCTGTTGCATCAACTTTAGCACCGCGTGGAGTATCAGGACATTTATCAATAGTATTGTTGACACCATCTTTGTCTAAGTCAATATCACAACCTTTAGCATCAACTGCGATTCCTGCTTTTGTATTTGGGCACTCATCTGATTGGTCATAAATACCATCGTTGTCACTATCTTTTTTAACAACTTTAACCGCCGGAGCTTTAGGAGGTTTTTGGGCAAAAAAGTAAGTTAATCCTGCATAAGGAACAAAATCTGTTCGGCTGTCTTTTCTACGAACCAAGGCATCGGCACCAACCGTTAATGATAAGTTATTTTTTAATATGAAATCGTAACCTGCGCCAAGACGAAGCATTTCATCATTAGAATTATAAGGTACTTTCGAATATTTTCCGAACCCGGCTTTCCAGAAAAAACTGTCTTCGCCACGCTGCTGATAGCGATAAGTTGTATTGAGTGACCAAAGGTTTATGTCAAAATCAGAGCCATTTAACCAGTCTCTATGTGTATCAATATCGGTGTATTCTATGCCGAGCGCCCAGTGGTTATTGAGCTGATAACCTAAACCTAAAAAGGCATCTCCTTTATCTTCCAATAATCGGTCATTATCAAAGTTAATCCAGTTGAATCCAAGTGTAGCAAGTGGGCCAGTGTTGCTTTGCGTGCCATCATTTGTTGTTTCGCTGTGAGATGTCATGCTTATAGCGCAAAATACCATGAGAGTGAGCATCAGTAATTTTTTCAAAATGAGTTCCTTAAAATTGTTTTGGAGGTTGATAAAAAAGAGTGATTACCATCAGCAATTTCAAATGCACTTGAACAGTAACGCAATATTAGAATTATAGATTGTATGTTTGTTCACCATAATCAACAGTCCATAATGCGTGCACTTTGGTTAACTATATGGGTTAACTATTTGATTGTGTTTAGCCATAAGATAATAGTTAACTACCTAAAAAAAGGAGCAACCATCGCTACACAAAGGCTGCGCGCATTATATCATTATGTGAGAATGACACAATTTTTATCATAAAAAGTGCCTATAATGTTTTATTGTTAGTCATCTTCATATGGTAGGTTATTATTCAATATACTTATGAAAGATTATTTAGAATTACAAAATTAATTGACCAGAATATGACGCTTTAATTTAATGTGGAATAATATGAATAGATTCATAAAAATAGACAAATTATTTATTGGTTTATTAATTATCGCTAAGGTTGCATTTTCAAATGCAACGGAAGTGGCTGTATTAACAGGTATTAAAGTTTATCAGCCTTGGGAAAGCTCTATTGATGAGATATCTAGAGATGTTCATCACAAAAATAGCTTTTCTGCGCGCTTATTATTTGACAGTTATGAAAACTTAGGTACTGAAATTTTTTATCAAACAAGTCAGGTTACGGTTGATTCCGCTAACAATAATAAATTGAGTTTTTCATTAGATGAGATACAACTTGCCGCAGTAAAACCCTGGCGCCACTCTAATTATAATGAGTATTATGGCGCAGGTGTTGGGATTGCTCGTTTCCAATTGAATGACTACCAGCATGAAAGTGAGTACGATCTCAGTTTTTCATTCTTTTCTGGTGCTAAGTTTGGATTAACACCAAAACTGAGTTTGTTATTAGATGCACGTGTACACTTTATCTTGCTTGATAATGCGGCTCATATTAACTGTCAACCAGATTGCAATTTTGATATTAAAGCAAAGTTGTGGGGGAATCTAAGTGTTAATACCGGATTAGTTTATCGATTCTGATATAATTGTTTTTTCTTAGCCTGTTATTTTATGTAAGATAAATTCTTGAGTGTAACTTTATGGATAATGTTATTTCCGTAGTTTAATTCTTTTGTAGGTTAAGTCATTTAAAAATGAAAAATGACTAATCCCTATCTCTTTAGTATTGGGTGAACAAACTGCGACCTAAAATTCTCTTACTCTCTGCATATGACGCGGCAAGCCATAAACAGTGGCGTGTAACTTTGCGCGAAAGTCTTCCTGAGTTTAAATGGACTGAGTTAACACTTCCTGCGCGATACTTTGCATGGCGGACACGCGGCAGTAGTTTAACTCTGGCTTTCGAATATTCGGAGATTTTAAAACAGTCTTTTGACTTGATTGTGACAACATCAATGCTTGATTTGGCTAGTTTAAGAGGGTTTGTTCCTCATTTAGCCCAAATCCCCACAGTAGTGTATTTCCATGAAAATCAATTTGTCTATCCCATCGATAGTGAGCAACCGAATATTATCAATGCACAATTAACAAGTATTTATAGTGCATTATGTGCAGATAAGATTTTATTCAACTCTCAATATAATCTAGAGTCTTTTTTTCGGGGGGCTAATGATTTATTGAAGAAAATGCCCGATGGGGTTGCGTCTGATGTTCTGGTTGGCGCAAAACGGGTTGCCAGTGTTATACCTGTACCTATTGATGCAATTAATGAGCTGGATCGCTTATTACTTGATAAAACAACACCAGATGATTTTATGACAGATAAAAGTCAGTGCCGAAATGGCAATCATCAGGAAATTGTTTCCTTAGTCTGGAATCACCGCTGGGAATATGATAAACAACCTGACATTTTTTTTAATGCGGTTAGAAAGCTAATCAAAGATGACTTCTTGATTAAGGTACATGTTCTGGGACAATCTTTTCGCCATCAGCCCAAATGTTTCAAAGTGGCAGAAGGTGAGTTTCAATCAATTATTGGAATGTGGGGATACCAACCGAGGAATAATTACCTGAAATGCTTATCACAGAGCGATATTGTTGTTTCTACCGCTGCACATGATTTTCAAGGATTAAGCTTGTTAGAGGCTATCGCTTTAGGTTGTCGTCCCGTTGCTCCCAACCGTGTTGTTTATCCTGATTATCTGGACAAGACATATTTATATCCATTAGCTTCTGAACCTGAAGAAGAAGTACATAATTTATATCTACATTTGAGAAAATTACTTACGGATAAAGCCAATGGTGAGTCATTTGAACATACTAACGTGTCCCAATATTCGCTTGAAACTCTGATACCTCAATATAAAAAGCTTTTTAATTCACTAATTGAGCTTGGCTGACAGGTTTGGGAAGCTTCATAATTTGCCTATATTTAAGCAAGAATGCTGGTGCAGGACTGAGCTAGGGTGCAGCGGGAAGATATTCATAAACAATCAGAGTTGATCGGTATTTTTGAAATTTAAACCAAGTGGCTCCGTCATATTATGCTAGATCATAAAAAATATCATGGTCGATCATAAATCATTTCAAATGTCGAGAATAATATTCTTGTATACATTGGCTTTAAACCTATAAAAAACACAACATTTGTGCTGAAATAAGGTACAATTCGTGCCATTTTGAATATCAGACAAACCGTTTTATATGTCGTACACCCAATACATCCGCAACTTTTCAATTATCGCCCACATCGATCATGGTAAATCAACCTTATCTGATCGACTCATTCAGGTTTGTGGAGGATTAACCGAGCGTGAAATGTCTGCGCAAGTGCTTGATTCTATGGATCTTGAAAGAGAACGAGGTATTACTATCAAAGCGCAAAGCGTTACGTTGAATTATCAGGCGAAAGATGGTCATACTTACCAACTAAATTTTATCGATACTCCGGGACACGTAGATTTTTCCTATGAAGTTTCTCGTTCATTGGCTGCGTGCGAAGGCGCTTTACTTGTTGTTGATGCCGGTCAGGGGGTAGAAGCTCAGACATTGGCTAATTGTTATACCGCGATAGAGCAAGATTTAGAAGTGATCCCGGTACTCAACAAAATTGATTTACCGCAAGCAGATCCTGATCGAGTTGCTCAAGAGATTGAGGATATTATTGGTCTAGAAGCTTTAGATGCTGTTCAATGTAGTGCGAAAACCGGTGTTGGCATTGATGAGTTGCTTGAAGAGTTAGTCGCCAAAGTCCCGCCGCCAGTAGGTGATCCAGATGCACCATTGCAAGCACTAATTATTGATTCATGGTTTGATAATTATTTGGGCGTAGTGTCTTTAGTCAAGGTTGTACAAGGCACGCTTAAAAAAGGCGAGAAAATGCAAGTGATGTCCACAGGCAAAAGCCATTTGGTGGATTTTGTTGGTATTTTTACCCCGAAACGTCATGATTTACCTGAATTAAAAGCAGGTGAAGTGGGTTACGTAATTGCTGGAATTAAAGAAATTCAAGGTGCACCTGTTGGAGATACATTAACACTTGCAAAAGCACCAGCAGAAAAGGCGCTCCCTGGGTTTAAAAAGGTTAAACCCCAAGTTTATGCAGGACTTTTCCCTGTCTCATCTGATGACTATGAAGCATTTCGTGATGCTTTGGCCAAATTAAGCCTAAATGATGCTTCACTATTTTATGAGCCAGAAAACTCTCAGGCTCTTGGGTTTGGTTTCCGCTGTGGTTTTTTGGGCATGCTACATATGGAAATTGTCCAGGAACGTTTAGAGCGCGAATACGATTTAGATTTAATTACTACTGCGCCAACCGTAGTGTTTGAGGTGATTAATTCTAAGGGCGAGACTATTTATGTAGATAATCCATCAAAGTTACCTGACCCCGGTGAAATTGACGAAATGCGTGAGCCTATAGTCGAGGCTAACATTCTTGTACCGCAAGTGCATTTAGGTAGTGTTATTACATTATGCGTTGAAAAACGGGGTGTTCAGACCAAGATGGAATACGTTGGGACACAGGTTTCACTGTCTTATCATTTACCTATGAACGAGGTTGTACTCGACTTTTTTGACCGTTTAAAATCGGTTAGCCGCGGTTACGCATCATTAGATTACAGTTTTATACGCTTCCAAGCCGCTGATTTAGTTCGTTTAGATGTCTTAATCAATGGTGATAAAGTTGATGCATTGGCCATTATTGTGCACAAAGATCAGGCACAATATAGGGGGAGAGAGTTAGTTGATAAAATGTTTGAAGTAGCGATTCAGGCTGCTATTGGCAATCATGTGGTTGCACGCTCAACCGTTAAAGCATTACGTAAAAATGTGACTGCAAAATGTTATGGTGGTGATGTCAGTCGTAAGCGTAAATTACTTGAAAAACAAAAAGCGGGTAAAAAGCGCATGAAGCAGGTTGGCCGAGTTGAAATACCACAAGAAGCCTTTTTAGCTGTATTGCAGGTTGGTAAAGAGTAACCGCTTGGTTAAAGATTAATATAAAAATTAAAAAAAGGATAGTTAATGAGCAGTTATTATGGGTTGATACTTGTCGTCTTAACGTTTGTGTCTGGCGTGGTGTGGTTAATCGATTCTTTAACCGCAGGTAAAAAACGCAAAGCGGCTATTGCTAAATTGCATGAACAAACCAGCCAACCAACACCTGAGATGATAGATGCGGTAGCACAAGAGCCCGTCTATGTTGACTATGCAAAATCATTTTTTCCTATTTTATTTTTTATTGTTGTACTTCGTTCTTTTTTGTATGAACCATTTCAAATTCCTTCAGCTTCAATGAAACCCACATTAACCGAAGGTGATTTTATCTTAGTTAATAAATTCAACTATGGATTGAGGTTGCCTGTTACTTCTGAAAAAGTGGTTGATATTGGGCTACCACAACGTGGTGATGTTGCTGTTTTTAAAGCTCCAAACCCTCCTCATGAAGATTATATTAAGCGAGTAATCGGTTTACCTGGGGATACAGTGATTTATACAAGAAATAAAGAACTGTAGATTATTCCTGCTTGTGGAAAAGAAACACCGAAAGAAGATTGACCGAAAAAGCTTCATA
>JAUIHB010000021.1 GCA_030432465.1 Gammaproteobacteria bacterium | reverse complement strand
TCTGCAAAGCAGAGTATTAAGGATGTTATTAAAAACCTATGTTAGCTTAAAAGAGACGGATAAAGCCTTGGAGCTTTACAAGCGTCTCGAAGCAGGATTTATGAATGCTGATGATCGGAATAAACTCGAGATAATGAAGTTAAAAGCTGATATGGATATGGAAAGGCATGAGGTTTCGCTTGCTGTTGATGGTTAGAAAGAAGTAGCTCGAATATTAGAAGTCATTATGGAAAACCAAAAAACTAAAGAAATACGAGAAATGCAAGGGCAATTTGATAATCGACTAAAAGAGCAAGAGAACGAAATTTTAAAACAACAAAATGAATTACAGCGTTTGAAAATATCCAAGCAAAAAAGTCAAGCATTGATATATATTATTGGTTCTGGTGGATTGATTGTGACCGTTATTTTCTTGGTTATGTTCTGGAGAAGAGAAAAACAAGTTCGCAAAAAATTTACAGAGCTTGCAATGGTAGATGAATTGACAGGTGTTGCTAATCGAAGAAGTATTGTTCAACAAGCTGAAATAGAGTTTAAACGTTTTGTAAGAAGTCAGACTAAAGTCGCTTTTTGTATTCTTGATTTAGATTTTTTTAAAAAAATCAATGACACTTATGGTCATGATGTGGGAGATGTTGTATTAATTGAATTTGCCAAAATTGTCACTGGTGTTATACGAGAGCATGATGCCTTTGGACGCATTGGTGGTGAAGAGTGGTTGTTGGTTTTGTCTCAGATTGAGGAAGAAAATATTAATATAGTATTTGAACGTATTTCTGAATTGAGTAGGGATATCACCCTACCTAATGTAGAGCAAAAAATAACTTTTAGTATGGGAGTTTCTTTACCTTCACCAGAGGACAACGAACTTGAGGTTGTGTTAAAAAGAGCCGACCAAGCTTTGTACAATGCAAAGGAAAATGGCCGAAACTGTTTTTATGTTCAGACCAATGATGAATAGTTAGAATAATTGTTTTGAATGCTTTTATATTTATATTATCAAGTGTATTTGAATTATGTTTATCATAAAAAATGTGGAAGTTCTTTCTTGTCTTCACACAAACAACATATTTAGTGGCAATGAAGAAAATCTTGATTAAACTATTTTTTATTATCGCTTTAATATTTTCTACTGCCTGTCAAGTTGCACTAGCTGATGACTTACTGAGTGAACTAGAAAAATCAGCTAATGCCTATCCTGAAGAAACTATTGTAAAAATCGATGAATATCTGGCCGATAATGAGAGGAGTTCTCTGGAAAGGTTAAAACTGATCGCTCTTAAGTCACAGATATATAAATATATCGGTTTTATGGAAGAGTATAAATCTATTGCAGAAGCTGGACTTGAGTTAGCAAGAAATCTAGAAAACTCGGAATATGAAGTTGCTTTCAGTTTGTATATTGCAGAAGCTTATTCGCAGATGTCTGAGTGGGGAAAATCTAAAAAATTATTTCAAGAAGCCTTGGTTAAACTTAAAGCGATGAACAATGAAAAAGCTGAAGCAGATGCAATGGCACGGTTTGGCTTAGCCAGTTATTACAATGGTGAAAATCAGGCTGCTCTTCAGTTGTTATCGAATGCTTTTGATGTTTATGTCAATTTATCAATTGAAGATGTACCTGGGACATTACAGAATATTGCATTAGTTTTTGACGCGACAGGTGAGTATGACAAAGCGATTGAATATTATAAAAAAAGTTTAAGCTATTATGATCTTAATAAGCAAGAAGCTGAAATTTTAGTTATTTATTATAATATTGGTTATACCTCAATTAAAAACTCCAAGCTTGATGATGCTGAGTACTATCTTAAAAAAGCTGAAGAGATAGCTCGACGATATAATATTGTACAAGGTATTGCTTTTTCGACAAGTCAGCTAGGATTATTGAATATTAAGCAAGCAAATTTTGAGTCGGCAAAAGCATATTTAAATGAGTCTTTACCGATAGCTAAAGATCTTAATAATACTAGATTAGAAGGTATGGTATTAAGCCATTTGTTAGAAACTCACGTGAGACTGAAGGAATACGATGATGCTATGGCTATATACGATTATCTCGAAAGTGAATTTATGGGCGCAGATAATCGTAGTAAGTTAGAAGTTGTGAAATTAAAATCAGAAATGCATATGGATAGGCAGGAATTCAGATTAGCTGCAGAAGGTTATAAAGAAGTAGCACGGATTCTAGAAGTCTTTATGGAAAGCCAGAAGACTAAAGAAATTCGTGAAATGCAGGGGCTCTTTGATAGTAAATTGAAAGAACAGGAAAATCAAATACTCAAACAGCAAAACGAACTACAACGATTAAAAATATCTAAGCAAAAAACTCAAGCGATTATTTATGTCGTTGGTGCAGGGGGATTACTGGTAACCATTGGTTTTTTATTTGTTTTCTGGAAAAGAGAAAAGCAAGTCAGATGTAAATTTTCTGAGTTAGCTATGAAAGATGAATTAACTGGGGCTGCTAATCGCAGATATATTCTGGAACGAGCTGATATTGAATATAAACGCTTTTTACGTAATCAAACCAAAGTTGCTTTCTGTATGCTTGATCTTGATTATTTTAAGCAAGTTAATGATACTTATGGTCATGATGTCGGTGATGCAGTTTTAATCGAGTTTGCAAAAATTGTGGCTAAAGTCATTCGAGAACATGATGCATTTGGACGGATTGGAGGAGAAGAGTGGTTACTGATACTTTCTCAAATTGAAGAGAAAGATATTCATATTGTTTTTAACCGTTTAGCTGAATTAAGCCGCGCAATAAAAATACCAAAAATGGATAGAGAAATTACTTTTAGTATGGGGGTTGCTGTTCCACAGCCACAAAATGATAGCGGCCTTGATAGTCTCTTGAAGTGTGCTGATCAAGCGCTTTATGATGCAAAAGAAAATGGAAGAAATTGTTTTGTTATTAGATATAACGCTGAAAATTCTTCATGCAAAGAATAAAAAATTAATCGAAATTAAGTCAGCATTAAACACCAGAAATCTAAATCAAGTACTAAGTCGGAGTGATACTTTAACTTATTGTTTTCAGTTCTAAATAAGTACTCCATTTTCTCGGGTGTATTGTTTTTAATACCGGTCATTCTAAGCCTGACTAAAGCAACATCATTTCTGCCTGTAATGATTTTTTTGTCTAATATTTCTGACTGACAATAAATGGTATCGCCAGCATGACAAGGATTTGAGTGGGTGCCTGAATTAATTGCTATAAGCCAAAGTGTATTACCTAAACCATTGTAACTTAATGCTCGACAGAGAGAGATAATATGTCCACCATAAACAAGTCTTTTGTTTTTTTCGCTATCTTGCATTAAGTGTTGATTGAAGTGAACTTTTGCATTGTTTTGGTAAAGTCGGGTAGCTAACGAGTGATCAGAGTCGTTGATAGTTAAACCATCACGGTGAAATATTTGATTCCCGACTTCAATATCAGAAAATCGAAACTGATTGTCACTATAGTCATCTTTCCAGTGACTAAAATCAATGTTATCTGAAAAACTCAAATGTGGATGGTTGATTTGTTTTTGGTATTCTGGAATGGTATTAATGGTATCAAGCATACCTGTTTGCTTTTTCTCTACCATAACCCAGCGGATCCAGCTCAGGATCTTTTGGTTTTTTTGATTGTGAGCTATTGAATGCACATAAACAATACCTGTTTTTCCGTTTGAGTTTTGTTTTAAACCGATAACTTCACTTGTTACTGACAGAGTATCACCTGCGTAACAAGGAGAGTAGAACTGAATTTCGGCGTAACCTAGATTAGCAACAGCATTGAGAGAAATATCATTCACCGTTTTTCCAAAAGCAATATGGAAAACCAAAAAATTATCTAAAGGTATGTCTTTAAAACCGCAATCTTGAGCCACAGTTGTTGCGCAATGTAAAGCGAAACGGCTTCCTGTTAAAGCTAAATAAAGCGTTGCATCAGCATTGGTGATTGTTCTTGGCACACCATGATGGAAAATTTGTCCTAGTTGAAAATCTTCGAAATAATTACCACTAGGTGTTGTCAAATAACTCATTTTTCAGGCCCAATTAACTCGGTTTGTCCTAGTTCATGAACTTGATTATATAGAGCTATCACTCTTCTGGCCCAAAGTTCCAATGAGGGTTCAATTAAACGATTATCAATAACAGCTGTACTGCGTCCAGCTTCATTGGCTGTAGCGATGGCATCAATTATTTTTTTTGCGCGCTTTACATCTTCACCTTTTGGAGTGAAAGCGTCATTGGTATAAGCTAATTGCACAGGATGAATAACCGCTTTGCCATCAAAGCCTAAATCTCTTGCTTGACGACAAGAGTATTCACAGGCTTCTATATGTTTTAAGTCAAAATGGGGACCATCAATAATACATCGATTATGTGCTCTGGCAGCTAAAATGCATAAAGACAAACTGGTTAATAATCCCATTCTATCTTGTGTTGGATTTATTCTTAAAGAATTTGTTAAATCCGTGGTGCCTAATATAACAGCTTGCAGACGTTCATTTGCAGCACAAATTTCCTCACTGCGTAAAACTCCTTTGGGACTTTCGATATTAACCATCACGTTTAAATGTTTTCCGCCAGCCTCATTAAGTGTTGCTATTGCTGCGTTGAGTTGTCCAGCACTTTCAACATTAGGAAATAAAATTGCATCAACATCGAGACTTATTGCTGCACGTAAATCATCCATACCCCAAGCTGAATCTAAGGAGTTTATACGTACTATTTTTTCAGATGAACCAAAGTTATTATTTTGTAGGGCTTTTAAAAGTAGACCTCGTCCCTGTTCCTTTAATTTAGGTGGTACGGATTCTTGCAAATCAAAGACAATACTATCGGATGCGAGTATGCGGGATTTTTCAATATGTCTTGGTTCATGTGCGGGTACATATAATACGCTGCGACGTGGGCGATATTGAAAGCTCATGACTGGACTCCGTGTGGTTGATGAAGGTTTGATGACAGTTCGGCGACTAATTGTTTACGCAATATCTTGCCATTTTTGGTACGCGGAAACTCGGTATAAAAATGAACGATTTTTGGGGCTTTGTATTTAGCTAAATTTTGCTGTCCAAATTGCAATATTTCTTCTTCGGTTAATTTCGCTTCAGGATTTTTAATAATACAAATACTGACTAATGTTTTATCTTTTGATAAATTTTCGCCTAGTGCAACACAGTCAGCAACTGCGGGATGTGTTTTTATTACACGCTCAATTTCGTGAGGAGATACTCGATAACCGAAAGTATTAATAATGTCATCTTTACGACCTAAAAACCAAATATAACCGGAGTCATCTTTTCGAGCGTAGTCTCCAGTAAAAAAATATCCATGGTGTCGAGTTGCGCGAGTTTCATCAGGGAGCTGCCAATACTCTAAAAACAGTCCGGGATCTGTTTCTGCTATGGCAATCATTCCTTCTTGATTGACAGGAACCGAATGGTTTTCACCATCTAAAAGTTGAATGTCATGACCGGGTTGAGCAAAGCCTGCTGCACCTGGTTTGATAGGTGCGTTTTTATGTTGTGAGATATAATAAGAAAACTCAGACATACCGATTGCTTCATAAACATCTTGTTCAAATCTCTCACGCCATGCCAGTAGCATTTCGTCAGACAAGTGCTCGCCTGCACTCATACAGTGTCTTAATGAAGGTACATCACCTGCTGAAAAATTAGTTTTTTGAATAATTTGTCGGTAAATCGTCGGTACGCCAATAAAAATAGTACATTCATGTTTTTTTATTAAATTAGGCCATGTATTTGCATCGTTAGGTCCTTCATGCACAATAACGGTATGTCCGTGAAATAATGGATCCATTAACGCTGAACCCAATACATAGGTCCAGTTAAATTTTCCAGAGTGCATAATGCGATCGCCAGAGCTAAAGTCAAACCAGTAGCGACTGGCTGGTAATCGTCCAATTAAAGAACGATGTGCATGCAACACACCTTTGGGAAAACCTGTTGTACCCGAGGTATATACTAAATAAGCCGGATCATGTGGTGAACTTTTTATTGTGTCATGTTGTATGTTTTGTTGAGTTATAAGTTGTTCAAAGTCGTATAGTTGAAGTTCTGAGTTTGTTGCATCTGGCATGTCATCATCTCCAGCCAGTAAAACTATGCTGAGTTGAGTATCTGTGCTCAAGCTAACACTTAATTCCTGCCACATACTTTTATCCGTAATTAAAACTTTGGCACCTGAATCTTTGGCTAAATAAGCCACTTCACTCGCTGCGAGTAGTGTTGATGTTGGGACTGCAATAGCACCTTGACGCAAGCAACCAAAAAAGCTTACCGGATAGTTTGTTGAGTTGGGTAACCGAATTAATATTCGTTCGCCAGTTTTTATACCTAAAAAACTCAAAGCATTGGCCAGCTGACTGCTTTGCTCTTCTAATGCCTGATAACTCAAGTTACACGTACCCTGTAAATGATCTTCAACAATTAATGCCGATTTTTGACTGTTGTCATTGTTGGCATGTTGAGTGACACACGCATCGGTGATATTAAAGGTTTCTGGTAAGTGCCATTTCCAGCCAGAATTGGACTTCTGTAAAAATTGTTCAAACTGATAACTCATTATTATATCCTTCCATAAGGCCAGTTTTCACGGATTACATGAATTGGAAGTTTTTTTAGTACATCCATCGCAAAGCTTTTATCTTTTGCTTCTAGCGATTTTAGTGCATAAGCGCGAAGTAAAGTTTGTAACGCTTTACCAAACATTGGAGGATCTAACATTTCACCTTCAAATTTAATGGCTCCTCCTAACAAAGCATCAGCCTCTATAGCGGCTTTTAAAATATTGACGTTACGTTGGATAATTAAAGGGGAAGGTGTAAATGCTACTTTACATAAGTGAATATGATAGGGGTGAATGACTTGTTTTCCTGTTAGTCCCATCTGTGCTTCAACTGTGGCATGTCTGTGTACTACATGGCTTTCATGATCGCCATGTAAATCTAGCCAGCGCCGAACATCATGAGGTTCAATATTTTTTTCTGGCATGGGAGTTTCGTTGATAAGTACTTCAACACCACCAATAACGCCAGTTCCAGAAATACGAGCTTCCAGTAATAAATTACGCAAATAAGTTTTTAATTCGTCAATCCAACCTTCGGGTGTTAAATGAATCGCCATGGCTTTAGAGAAGTCATGAATACCAAATACGACATGTTTTACTGTGGCAAACTGCATCAATTCTGGAGCAATTTTTAATGAGCGTGGATGTTCTATAATCGGTTGTATTTCAATGTTCGGATTGACGCCAACCAGCCAAGCGGAAAGATCTCTAATTTCCGCAGAACCATACATTTCTCCCGCTTTAGCTAGAATGATCACATCGATAAACTCTGCGACCTCCAGAATCATTTCTAAATCTTTCTCATATTCATCGGTTCTGAAAGGGTTTATACGTAACGCAATTTGAAAATCTCTTTCAGGAAAGCGAGGTAACTCATTCTTTAGTAATTCGCGACTCATTTCCTTTTGGCGACAACCATCTTCTAAATCAAAAAGTAATGTATGAGCTGGGCAACTATGAGCATGTTTACGTAACCTATCAACTGCTTGTTCCATATTTTCATATTCACCTTGTGCAGGTGAGTATTTCACTGGAGGGTAATACAATTGAATGCCGGGCCAAAATCCGCCAAGTACATCTTGCTCATTGACTTGTTCGAGAAACTCGTTGTGATAGATCATAGTCACAGTCCTGTTGAAATTGTCGGATATTATTGTTTGTGCTTAATATTTATTATTCGTGGTTAGTTATTATCAGCATTAAAGCTGTTTAACTATGCGCTACTATTTTTTGAGTCAATCGTCATGTCTGCATCTTAAAATGAGACGTTTGACTGGTCGGATGACTCTGTTTTTTCAATCATACCTATCTGCCATCAAATTTCAAACTAGAATAATCGAAAATTATGCGTTTTTGATCCCATTTTTTTCCTATATAGAGTATAGGCAAATCTTGTTTGCTTATTGGCTGGATTATTGAGATAAAGTTAATCATCAAGTGAATAATGTTTTAAACTTCACTAATATTGAAAGCGTTAGTCATTAATAAAGAATTTAAACAACTCACCAAAGGAGAGAAATATGTCTGCAAATGTTCATCCAAATGCTGCACTGTTTGATGAAGAAAAACCTTTTCCAGTCATTGCAAACTGTGAGCATTTTGCAGGTAGTGAAAAGCTTATTTTAAAGGCATTAGAGCTCCAACAATCTATTGGACCTGTTTTTGATATTACTTGCGATTGTGAAGATGGAGCAGCAGCAGGGCAAGAAGCAGAGCATGCTAAAATGGTTGCTCGTGTTATTGCCAGTGATTCTAACAAGCATAAAATGATGGGGGTTCGAATTCATGATTATACCCATGCCCACTGGAAAGCAGATGTAGATATTTTAATCCCTGAAGTTGGAAATTTGGTTAGCTATATCACGTTACCTAAATCAACAAAAGCTTCTCAAATAGCTGAAATGGTGGCTTATATTCAACAGGTGGCTAAAGCTAATAATGTTCATCGTGACATTCCAATTCATGTGCTTGTGGAAACCCATGGAGCATTGCATGAAGTATGGGAAATAGCAGAAATAGACTGGATTCAGGTGCTTGACTTTGGCATGATGGATTTTGTTAGCGGACACAATGGTGCTATTCCTGCGTCCTGTATGCGGAGCCCCGGGCAATTTGATCACCCATTACTCGCTCGAGCCAAAACAGAAATGGTAGCAGCCGCATTAGCTAACGGTATAGTACCCGCACATAATGTGACTCTTGACTTAAAGAATGCAGAGCAAACTCACAGTGATGCTAAAAGAGCCCGACAAGAGTTTGGATTTATGCGTATGTGGAGTATTTACCCAACGCAAATTCAAGCAATCGTCGATGCAATGAAGCCTGATTATTCAGAAGTTGAAGATGCACAAGGTATTTTATTGGCGGCACAGGAAGCTAACTGGGGGCCCATTCAATATAAGGGTGAGTTACATG
This sequence comes from Gammaproteobacteria bacterium, assembly GCA_030432465.1. Classification (GTDB taxonomy): domain Bacteria; phylum Pseudomonadota; class Gammaproteobacteria; order Enterobacterales; family Kangiellaceae; genus Aliikangiella. The sequence continues at coordinate 13,774 of JAUIHB010000021.1, read as the reverse complement.
ATCGGGCAACTTATCGCTATTACTGGCAGTTATTACAACGAGCACAAGTTTCTGGCCTTGAGTTGTTACAAGAGGTAACGGATAAATTTTTCTAAGAAATATAATACTGATGGATTTTTTATAGAAAACTCCATCAGTATTTTCATTTGGGAATATTATTTCTCTTAGGTTTTAGTTAAGCCTTTTATTTTTAGATAAGCTAGATTGCCCAGAAATGAAATAATCTGCATGATCTTCATTAAATGTTATTGTCATTTTATCACCTTCAGTAACCAGCAATGAGGCTGGTATTTGATGTTCTACGCGTTTTTGCCCAACTGCAAACACTCTGAAGTAGCGTGAATTTTGGATGATGAGTTTTTTAATTCCGCTACCTCTGGATGTCCCACCAGATACCACGACACTAACAGGACCTAATTTCTGAGAATATCTAATATTAAATCCTCCATTACTATTGTAAGCTAATTTAAGAGGAAACATGCTATTTTGCACAGAGTAATTCCATTCTGGTATCAAAGTTGCGTAACGTTGAGATCTTTGTTTCCAAATGGCAGCCAAACTTTTATCAGCTAAATAAACATTTTTTGCTGCATCGAGCAATAAAGTTCGCTGATTGCTATCTAATGAGCCATCGGTAATGTGATATTTGAGATCTCGAAATTGATATAAAGCATTTCTGAGTTCATGCATTGAGTTTGGAAAAATTAACCTACGTGGATTAGGCTTTTTACCTCTTATTGCAAGTACTAACTGAGTCAGTTGATTGAGAGAGCTATGATATTTTTTTAACTGGCGTGCAGCAGCGTTTGGGTTATTTTCTTTTTGATATTTGGCATATTTTCGAGCGCTTTCCTGTGTTGCGTTATAGTGTTTAACGATATATTCAAGCGCTTTTTCAAGATGTTCTAATACGCCTTGCTCTTCTGCCGATAGCTTAGTAGTTGATACTTTTGTGCTGACTGAACCTTCAGTGCATCCCGTCATCAGGAAGGTGCTTATTAAAAAAGCAACATAAAAGGATCGTTGTCGAATGTTTATTAATGTATGCATGAAAGTAGCTCCTCATTGTGATTGATAGATTATTAATGGCGAATAAATGACTCCTTTGTTATTGAGTTAATAGTGATTGATGGATAAATTGAATTATTAATTAACTAGTGAAAAGACTACCAGTAAAAATCCATTTCGTCTTATAGAAAAATTTTCCCGGAAAATAATTTAAGAAGAATAGATAAAAAGCATAAACTATCGAGACTGATTGATTTTAATTATTGAAGGTAAGCTTAAGGTATAAATTTAATAGAAAGTTAGTCCGAAATATCGTATAAATGGAACTGAACAATAATGAATGAGTAATAATCGGCGAAAAATAACTGACAAGTAATACTCGACATAAGAGTCAAATTGTTGATACAACCAGCTCAGGTTTTCTTATAATTGTACAGTGGAGGTGTAAATTGAGTGTTAAACTTTCGGACAAACTTGTGTTGGCTTCCTCTGTGGAAACGCCACTAGCGAGAAAATACCTCAGGCTTAATGGTAGAAAATCTTCTGAACGTGAGTTTTTAACGAAGAATACTTTAGGCTATAGTAAAGCTAATATTGACTTGCTGATTAGAAATGGGAAGCTATCCAATAAAAACAAAACTATTTTAGTTAATCAGTTAAAACTCGCTTATCCAGCAAAAGCTGACTGGAAAAATAGTGATTTTGATGAAGGGTTTTCAAAGTATCGCTTTGCTGAAAGATTTGAATTAGGGTTTAATGAAACTCAAAAATTACTTGACGAAAAGAACATTCTACTAAGAAAGAATTATCCTTTTTTTACTCATGAATTAGAAGTGATACCTCATATAAAGACTTATCAAGGTCTATATTACATGTTTCATATGAGCCCTCACACTGCTAAAAAAAGAGTGCTGGTGCGGTCAACTTTGAGAGTTAGATATGTGATAGGAAAAAAAGATAAGTCTTGTATTCGTTGTAAACTAAATATTCCAAGTATTTATAAGAATAGAACGAATAACTTTAATTATGATGGGTTTTTATCGGTTAAAAATGATCGAGCTTATTGGGTTTTTGAATCACGAGAAAATAATACCGTTAAAGACTATATACAATTTGCCACACAAGTTGAACCTGAAGAAAAAAATATTTTTTCTGGATTTTATGTTTCGGCAACACAAAATAGTCAGTTGTTCGCTTCTCCTGTAGTATTACTTAAGTATGCGACACCGAATGTTGACGATGCTGCAAGTATTATAGAATTTATGCATAATCATCAACAACTCTATTTTTCTGGTTTAGATTGTTTAGAGCCAGAATTTAAAAAAATTCAATATTTACTGACTAAAAAAATTGAAGAAATAACTCGCATATAAGATTTAATGTTATTTGAATGTTGGTTTGTCAGTAATTAGTTCTTAAGTCAGGATCTATATAAAAATGCAGTTAAAAAAAATAGAACAAATGCTTGTTGATTCTTTAGTTGATTTTAAATTTTCAAAGGTTGAAAAAAGCGCATTGCATGAATTACTTGACGGTCTTAAGCATATGCCAGAAAATTTAAGCTTTGCTAGAAATAAAGCTTTTGAATTAGTCAGAGACAATTACTGTGAAAATAAAGGAGAGTTTTTAGATTCATTTAAATGGTTAGAAAAAGTCATTAAAACTATTGATTTAGTTAAAGGTCATTCTTTACCTGTTCGCAGTGATGCATACTTTAGTCCCGGGACTGAGCCTGTTAATAAAATTACGTCTCTCATTGAGCGGGCGGTAGCTTCGATTAAAGTTTGTGTGTTTACTATTTCTGATAATAATATTACTCAAGCATTGTTGCAGGCATACCATCGAGAGATCAGTGTAGAAATTATATCCGATAATGATAAAGCAAATGACTTAGGAAGTGATATTTACCATTTAGCTGAACAAGGTGTCCCAGTTAAGATTGATCGCACCGCTAATCATATGCACCATAAGTTTGCTATTGTTGATCACAAATACTTAATTAATGGTAGCTTTAATTGGACGAGGAGTGCAACACACTATAATGAAGAAAATATAGTTGTTAGTGAGGATTTATCATTAATTCAACAATTTGATAAGCAGTTTGGCCGATTATGGACAGAGTGTGAGTTAGTTTGACTAGTGCTGACTTTTATTAAGTTTAGCCAATGCCTGATTATTTCAATGTAGTCGTTATAGCAATAATTATTTAACATTCTATTTATTGCCATAACGAACACTTAAAACTGCGATTTATTTTTCTTCGCAACTAAGGTAGTTTTTCAACTAGTTCAACGCGACGGTTTAGCTGTCGTCCCAAGTCATTACGATTGGTGGCGGCTGGAGAGTATGGGCCGACACCTTGCGGAATTAAGCGAGATTTTGAGATTTTATATTGAGTAACTAAAACTTCGACAACCGCAGCAGCTCGCCGTTTTGATAGCTGTAAATTATAATCAGCTTTACCTGTATCATCAGTATGTCCGACAACATATAACGTAAGATTTTTTTCTTTTTTGAGCACATTAGCAATTGCTTCCAGAGCTGCTGCTGATTCTGTTTTTATTTCTGCTTTATCGTATTCAAAATAAATACCGTAAATAGCTGCTTTACCTTTTTGTTTTAGCTGTTCTATAACATTATCGGCATTAACTTCCACCAAATTTTTCTGTAGAGGCTCAGTTCTGACTACTGCTAATTGAACCCAAACTTCAGATTGATAACTACCGATAAAAGTTGCGACATAAATAGTTTGGTCCCCTTGAGCGCTCTTCATTACTTGGTAACGTGGCGCTCTATAATAATTATATACTCTGTTTTCGGCAATATGATCTCCTAGTTCCTGAAGCTTTTTCTGGTTTTCAGTACATTGTTCTTTTTCACAACTAAAAATAGTTTCAAAACCTTCTTTTGTTAATGCTGCTGTATAGTTACGGTAAATTTTTAATGTAGAAACATTTTTTATCTTATAGGTTATTTGAGTGATATCTCCAGTCACTTTGAGCATATCAAATGGTTCTGATTTGGTTTTTGGAACACTTATCGGAAAGTTAAATTCATCATAATCAGTTTGTTTGTAGTGATCAATTGATGCCCCAGGATAACGACTAATTAATGGGTGATCCTTACTTCCTTTAGTATCTTTGTTTTTAGTTTGAACTATTTCATTTGAAGGGTTTTTTTTGTAGGCATCGATGTTTGCTTTGATTTTTCCGGTTTCTATTGGTTTGACATCAACAGTACTTAAATAAGTATGGGTGTCTTCGTTATATTGACCAATAAATAGTGACACGGCAATAGTTGACGGTGACTTTTTTACAGCATAAATATATTTGGGTTTTCGATAATAATTATAGACATTAAAATATGCTGCTTGTTTGGCTAATTGATTTTGTTCTTTAAGTGTCTTTCCACAACTTTCATTTGAACACTCAAAAATGATATCTAAGCCTGAATTTATTATCGCTTCTCGATAATTTTCAAAAATATTTAAGGTGGCTGTATTTTTTATTTCATAATCGAAATGTGATACATCTCCTATGAAATTTTCAAATTCAAATTTATCTGCATTTTCAGAGTCGATATTATAGCTTTTTAAAAGTTTAACTTCTTCCCCCTTTGAATGATGTGAATATTTTTCTTTAGTACCAGGAAAAGTAGAGAAAAGTGGTTTGGCAATTAATCCAAAACTACAACTTATACCTAAAAGCAAGGTTAACAGATTTTTTGCTATGGGGAGCATAGGGAATTCCTTTTATGTTTGTTGTTTTTACCATTGTAAATATTAAGTACGGATTGAACTGAATCAGCAGATAAACGATTATAGATTAATAATATTGCAATAAATTGTAAAGAGTAGGGTCATACATATACCCGTCATTCTTTATTCATTATAATAAGTGCTCTTGTTGTTTGTTTTTTAACCTTTAAGGAATTCATCTAGTATCTATGAATGCAATTAACTTAATAAAAACTCGTCTTGCACAAGGTATAGCGTTTTTTCAGCGTTATCAACGCTCTATGGCACTATTGAGTTTTATATTAGGTGTGGCAAGCTTTTTTTTGGTTAACCGGCAAAGCGGCTCAGCAGGAATCATCGCTATAGTGCTTTTAATTAGTTGGTTGTGGTTAATGCTTGAGAATTTAATGACGCAAAAAATTGCCCGTCGTTTTGGGCTAGAACTCCCTCCAGTGATATTAAGATTTTTGACTCAATTGATACATCAGGAGAGTCTATTTTTTGTTCTGCCATTTTTCTTGGTTACAACCACATGGAACAGTGGGCAGGCAGTATTTACATCGGCATTAATTATTATTGGGTTAGTCACTATTATTGATCCTGTTTATTATCGTTGGTTAGCTGCACGCCGTTGGTTGTTTATCATTTTTCATACACTAGCTTTATTTATTGTACTGCTAACTGCATTACCTATGCTTTTGCGAGTTACAACTGAGCAGAGTTATATTTACGCAACTGTGGCGACAGTGTTACTAGCGGTACCAACATTATTTAGGTTAATGACTGAGGGACGAAAATGGTGGGGGCTTTTGCAAACTATCATTTTAACTGGAGTTTTGGCTTGTATGCTTTGGTATGGGCGGGTATTCGTGCCACCTGCTACTTTGTGGTTAACCGATGTTCATGTGACAACTGAGTTGGGCGATAACCGTGGCTCGCCTAAAGATGCAATAAAAAGTTTATCAGAGCATCAATTACATACTCAAGGTTTGTATGCTTATACGGCAATTCGCGCTCCTCGAGGACTTTCAGAGCAAGTTTTTCATGTTTGGATGCAGAACGGAAAAGAGGTTGATCGTATCGCGCTTAAAATTCAAGGTGGCAGAGCGGCAGGATATCGAACTTGGACGCATAAAAGGCATTTTCCGGCAGATTCTGTCGGTAAGTGGAAAGTTGTTGTTGTGACATCCGCGGGTCAAATGATAGGTATTTTGCGTTTTCAGGTAACCTCTAAGAAAGCACCTCAAGAGCCAGCTAAAGCAGATGTTGATGTAGAAATTATCGATAAAGAAGAAACTACTGAATTGGATATCATGCGTAAAAATCTTTCTGATAAACTTGAAGAGGAAAATTCTCAAAGCAACTCATTGATAAAAAATGAGACATCAACAGGTGAGCCACAAAAAGAGAACCTCGAAGAGAAGGAAGTTAAAAAAGACGAAGTTAAGGATGATGAGTCAAATGGTGATTCGTCCAATGAAGGCTCTTTTATAAAAAGAGAATTTATTAAAAAAGTGTCAGAAAAAGAGCCTGTGACAGAAAAATAAATACACTGAGTTAGATATTAAGCGTGTAGAAGATTAATGTTCACACTAATAATATCAATTTTCCTGTCGGTATTGATAAAGGCAATGGAAATGAAAACATTGGCCGAGAAAATGCCGGACGTCAGGGAGTTGAAGGTATAAGTTGAGTGCATCCTCGCCAGCTAGTAATGGCGATCTAGGCGACTATCAAGCTTATCGATATACTTTTATTCGGGTATGCCGTTATGTATATCGAATGAGTGATGATTCAGTTGGGATAAACACTCCTACTTGAGTCATTGAGTATGGTTCCAGAGATAGTAACGTCTATGTTTGTGGAATGCAGTCAGACTTTACAGTCTTGACTATACTAGCCAAATAAATTGAAATCACTCTTTTTCCAGTATAAAACGTACTTTTAATTTTCCAAACCATTGCGGTTTTTTACCATCAGGGTAAGTTTCATCATACATGGTTATATCTAAAATATTTTCTTGAATAGTATAGTTATAAAATTGTTGCCCACCTTCAAATCCAACGACTTTTGCCATGTCTGCCTGAGTTGATAATTGTTTTTCATTATAGGTATAAGAGCCGCTATTAAAAATAATGGTTTTAAAAGAGGCCAATATTTCTTCGCTACTTGGGTGCGATATTTCTTTAAACGGAGCCCTTTTAGTTTTCCAAGGATTATACATAATAACGTAACGTTTGGGAGTGAACACGAATGTGCCCGTATAAGCTTTGGGTTGTGAGTGAATCTTATCTGGATAAATATAATGAATTTCTTTCATCTTCCATGAGCCAAGTAGTGGGTTTTCATCAGCATTAACATTTTGCGAGATTAAAAAATATAAACTAGCAATTAGAACTTTTTTTAACATCATTTTTCAGACTCAACTCAAGCAAATAAGATTATCTGAGCATAAATTCTTGCGGAATAATATTAAAGGTGGATATTCTTATTGAGTTTATCGATGGGTTGAATACTAGGTTTTATGGTTTTAACCTGATAATCCGTTTGAAAAACTAGACTATCTGTTACTTTGTATAGAAAAGCTGTTACATTTATATCGAACTGAATTATTTGATGAAAACACTCGGAGCGTAGCGTTTAATTATACGTTTCATGATAATATTATTATGATGTTTTACCGTAATCTGTGAGCGGAAAAGCTCAAATAATTCTAGCAATATCATGGAAGAGACAAAGATAAAACCTAGCATGAAATCATTAATTAATAAAAAAATACCAAATATAAAAATTAGTAATTCAAGAAAGGCTCTTAAAAATTTTCCTAAATATAAATGATGAAGCCCAGCAATTAGCCCATAATTAAGCGCTGCATAAGTATCAGGATCTTTTAGTTTGTGTTTTAGTTCACCAAATATTTTTTGGCGTGTAGTATCGGGCAAGTTTCTTATGCTGAGTCTTATTTGTTCTTCTTCTTGCTCTACTTTTTCAGTTTTTAAAAATATCATGAGTGTGCTCAGGAAGCGGATCATTAATTTTATGTAATAAATCTGGATGATTACAGCGTTTAAGCCGTTTAAATGTGAGTTTTAGACCTTTTAATAAGCCAAACCGTATCAATGCTTGTTTGCTATATTCGGAGCAACTTGGGGTAAAATTACAAGTAACATTGTACTGTTTTCCTCCGCCATTTTTTTGGTAACGAGTAATCAGGCGAATAATCAATTGGGTTAGCATATTTAAATGAAATAATGATCTAGCGACCTAAGGTTACTATCACCGATTCGCGTGACCAGAAAAGCCAAAAACGTTTGTTTTCTAACACCTGAAAGACAACCTGCCAACCATCTGCAGCCTCTGAATTGAGCGTTGCTTCCAGCTTTTTTAGTGGTAAACCTGAAGAACCTAAAAAAATGGTTCCGCACCCGCCTTCGACGACATGTATTATTTTATATTCTTTATATTGACTCATATTATTTCTTCTCTAAGCTTAGTTTTTCTTAGTCTTTAGTGTAATAAATATTGGTGTAATGTTTCAATTAACTCTACAATTATCTGATATCTCGAATTGGTATGTGGAGTAGGTTGATCTGGTTCGAGAGTTGGCAAATTTAAATATAGAGCTATTAAGTCTTAAAATAAGGATGAAGTCAACATGACAGAGAATAACCCCTATCAAACACCAGAGTCTACCAGTGTTGAAGCCCATGACACTTGTACAAAAATGGAATTTTTTAATGCTTCACAAAGAATAGGCCGAATTCGCTATTTAGCTTATAGTTTTGGTCTACAACTGATATTTATGATTGTTTTTGGAATCATTTTTGCTGTTTTGGGAGTATCCAGCATCGAAGGGGGTGGAGGGGGTGTTGTGGGTATTATTTTTATGGCTTTGTCGTATATTGTCATGTTTGCTATATCTTGCATAATCGCAGTAAGGAGATTGCACGATCTGGATCAAAGTGGCTGGTTATGTCTGGTACTCTTAATCCCTCTGATAAATATTTTTATGGCAATATATTTACTTTTCTTTTCAGGGACTAAAGGAAGCAACAAATTTGGTCCGAAACCTTTACCTAATACAGCAGGGACTTGGATTGCTGGGTTAGGTTTTCCGATTGTTATGATAATCGGTGTATTGGCCGCTGTCGCAATACCTGCATATCAAGATTACAAAGTGAGAGCAGAACAATCGCAGTTATCTGATTAAAAAGCAGATAAAATTCTAGAAATAGTGAGGGAGACAACTCCCTCAACAATAGATATTAAATTGATATTGAACCTCATTCATTATGAATTATCACCAACAATTTCAAGAAGTTAATCGTTTATTGGAACAAACTCGCCAATGGTGGCAGTTTGCTGCATTCCATGACAGACAAAGCCGTTGGAAGCAGATTTCGCCGCAACTTGATAAACGTTTGAATCAGGCTCGATTAGGGTACGAGGATTTTAACAGGGAACAGTTATCAGTTTTGCAGCAACTCCTCGATGAGTTAATTCCGCAATTAAACAAACTGAAAGAATTAACTAAACTTCCTAAATCAGATGACTATTTAGAAGCACCCGATTCTCACTGGCAATACCAGATTGCTGGTAGAAAATGGTCACAGATAAAACACTTTGCTGCTCATGTGCCTAAACATAAAAATCTTTTAGAGTGGTGTGCAGGTAAAGGGCATTTAGGCCGTTTAGTTGCAAGTCAGGGAGCACAGTCATTAATCAGTGTTGAGTGGCAGCAAGCTTTATGTGAAAAAAATCATTCGCTTAATCTGCGGTTAGATATCGACAAAAATTATTGTCCTTCGTGTGTATTAGAACGAGATGTTTTGTCTGAAAAATGGACAGAAGAATATCCGCTATCTCATTATGCTCTTGCATTACATGCTTGTGGTGACTTGCACACTCACTTGGTTAAACTGGTTGCAGAAAAGCAAACAGAAGGTATTTGTTTAGCGCCTTGTTGTTACAATTTGATCAAAAAAGAATATTACCAACCGCTCTCTTGGCAAGCTAAAAAAAGCGACTTACAGCTTTCCAGGTTAGATTTGAGCTTACCTCTACGTCAATTGGTAACTGCGGGAGAAAGAGAGCAGAGAGAGCAAAAACAAGAGAGACTTTGGCGAATTGCTTTTGATTGCTGGCAGCGCAACAAGCGCAATATTGATCAGTATATGCCATTGCCAACAATTCCTAAAAAAATCCTTAAAGGCTCATTCAGTGACTTCATTCTGTGGGCCGCAACAGAAAAATCTATAGATGTTTCTTCCTCTGTATTAGTTGATGAAACACTCATGCAAGCTCAAAAACGCTTACCAGTTATTACCCAGATGGAATGGGTACAGTTCCAATTTCAAAGAGCTATTGAAGTTTGGTTATTACTTGATCAAGTTTTGTTTCTTGAAGCAAATGGTTATATGTGTGACTTGTTCGAATTTTGTGAAAAGAGTTTGACACCTAGAAACCTAATGTTGCGAGCCGATAAGCGGAGCTGTTGAAATTAATTCAAGTATAAGTTTAAATTTTATTGCAAAATAATTTACCCATCTCATTTCCTATTACTACCTTTATTTTATCTATTTTTATTATTTAAATAGCAGCTTTTTTCTTCGTTGTAATATCGTGTAATACCATATTTTTTTAAATTTGCTCATAGTGTCCCCGCAGTTTGTTGATAATCAATTCAAATAGACTGAGTTAATTAACATCTCACTATGTAGTGAGATAAGTGAAACACTACTGAAACTTTTGGAGAAATAAAATGGCTAATTCATCATCATCTTTAATTACTTTAACCAATAACACTAACTTTGTTGCACAGTTTGTGGTACGTAAAGGCGATCAAGTTATCGCCCGTATCCCAGGTGTTGATCCGGGCGGTCTTATTCAAGTACCGACTGCCGATACCTATCAGGTAAAAGCAACGACTATTTTAAATAAAAACACTTACCAAACAGCACCCATGAATGCAGCACCAGGGGATAGCTTTTTAGCACAAGTTATTCAGGTTTCTGATCAAGGCACTTATGATTTTGATATTGTTGAAGGTGCAGGTTCAAAAGCTGACTCAATGGAGTTTGAATCAACAACGAATACACCGGTCACTTTCAGTGTATTGAAAGATGGAACCTTACTTCAAAATGTTACTGTTACCGATAATTTTACGAGTGAAACTTTGTATGTCGGTGATACTTTTTATATTTACGCGGTTATCAATGGTGTGACTACTTCAACAATTACTACCAATAATGGTAATGCTTCTATTTCAGCGTTAAATAACACTTCAGCACTTGAGGCTGACTTTTTCCACCTACAACTAAATCAAATGTAACGAATATTGGGCGCTTAATATGCGCCCAATTAACTGGTTTGTTGATGAAAATATTATGAATAATATTAATGACGTCCAAATTATTAATCATACCAAGCATGTTGCTAAGCTGAGCATAATTCATAACGATACAGTAGTGCACAGTGACCTTGTCGGCGGCAATGCCAGTCTTTATTTAAAGAATATGTTGGGTGACTTAATTAATTTTAATGTTAGTTGTATCCAATTGAGAGAAAACAGTTTGTATCATGTGCTACCGATAGACAAAGTTGGCTCAAACAATCGTTTTACATTAATTTCAGAGCAAAAAGGAAAAAACGCTCTTTTAACACTTTCTCAGGAAAATGACAGTCATCATAAGACATTGTTTATTAATAATACGACCCGATTCCCTACTGCTTTCACTATTAGTAAAAGACAATCAGACTACACTGCTGAAATTACTTTACAACCTTTTCTTACACACTCAATTTCAATATCAGACGAATATTTAATGCGAGTTGTTGTTGATGGCGTCACTATCAATAAACCTTTGTATTGTGGTGAGTTTACCTGCTTTCAATTAACTCAATCGTCTCAACCTAAACAACCCAAATTTTTATTAAACTCAATATAAAACTTAAGGATTCTGATATGAATAACAATAACCAAGACAGCCGAACTGGCAAACGTTTTTGTTCTGCCAGAGTGAATTTTGAAATTATCTGGTCTGCACAAAATGATGGCGCAAGTGTCAAGGTTGATATAAACAACCAAGACGCTCCAGAAAACAAAAATGTTACTCAGGTTCTCGGACAAACAGAAACCAGTATTGAATTAACGAATGGCGAGATACATATGTTTACCAATGTCTGGTTAAAAGATAATGGTGATAAAGTTGAACTCTGGCTATCTTATCCAATTGATGAAGATTCTGTTTTTAACAACACCATTGCTTGTTGGTCTATTGATAGTGATAACGTGATCGTGGGAAATATCAGATTAGAACCTGAAAACAATTTTAGCAATATTGACATCCATTCTTGGGAGTCAATTTTCCCTTTTTTATGCTTAGACACTTCACCGACAGAGATTATAGAAAACCAATCAGATAGTGATAAATATCTTATCAATAAAAAAATAACCGATGTGACCATTTATAAAAACTTGTTAAAAAATACATCTTCTCCCCAGAACACTAAAGAAGTGGAAAAAATAATTGATCAATATATTCTCAGTGATAGTTTTATTCATGATTTTCATCATTTAGACTTTCCTTTTTCCCAGTTACCTGACTTATTGGAACCGTTGAGAAAATTATCCGAACACTCTAGCGATATCGATATTGAACGTTTTTTGTCTGACAGGATATCCCAACCCATCAAGCTAAGTTGGTTTTTTGATAATTCAAAGAATCAATCAATATTAGATAGGTTATGGAGTAGTTTGATTTCGCTTCTCTTAACCAATAATAGTAAAAATTATAACCAATGCCTACTAGAACAATTATTAATATCATTAAGAGTATTAGCCGTTTTGGAACGTATTTATCTTTCTATACCAGCCCTGAAAATAGCTGATGAAGCAGCTGAAATCAACGATACTCTCTATACTGTTCAGTCTGACTGGTTTCAAAAACTTGATGCGACTATAGTCATACCCGACATTTTAATGTCCTACACCAATTCAAATGAGACTAAGTCAAATAAAGGCTGGTTTCAGTTTGCAGGTATTGGCGATGTCAGAATGGTTTACTTAACAGCTAAATCTTATGAGCTAGGTGATATTGCTAATATTACTAACCTGATCTCAGGTGAAGAACGATGTCTATCTAAAAAGTCATTACAACAAAATAGTGATACCGTTATATCCCAAGATGATGAACAATTTCTTTCCAGTAAAGATCTTATCACCCAAAACTCAGATGAATTTACGAATGAAGTAAAAAATATTATTGCAGTTGACGAACAGTTTTTAAATGCCAGCAACCTTACACCAAGCTATGATAATTTAGGGTTAGTTATTAATGGTGTAAGTGATACCGTATGGACAGAAAATACTTCCGATGCTTTATTGGCTGAATCCTATGCAAGAAATATCACTCAAAGAGCCAGTGAAAATATAAAACACAAAGTTTCTGCCATCCGTAAGTCAGAAAATTTTAATCGAATTCTAAAAACAACAAGAACAAAACTGAATAATAGTCAGGGAAGAGAAAATATTAATGCGGTTTATCGTTGGGTTGATATGATTCATCACTTTTCATTAAAGCCCCAAAATAGAGCGTTGATTGTTGAGTTTATGTTGGATTCACCGGCCAGTGAATTTTTAAATTCGTTATTCGATTATCACAACGTTCCTATTACACAACCCGATGACAATGGTTTATTTAGTGATGCGAGTAATTATAGCAATATAACTGAACAAAATTATCTGCAATATCAAGCTCAGTTCGAAGCGGGGGAGTTGCCACCACCACCTAAAACTCAATTCGTTCTAACGGAGGAAAAAACCAACAATGGCTCGACTTTAATTATTGGTTGTTTAAAGATACCACAAGGTTACTTAGCAAGCACAACCAATCAGATAAATTTTGTCGTAAATGATGCTAGTCAGTTAATTGCTGGATATGTGGGCGATACCAACAACATCAGCCATGTAACAACCACCCAAAACCTACAAATAACTCAACAAAAGATTAGTCACTCATATAGCGCTGA
>JAUIHB010000344.1 GCA_030432465.1 Gammaproteobacteria bacterium | reverse complement strand
GTAGCTGGTTTTATGGCAGGTTTGTTAGGCATTGGTGGCGGTTTTATTATTGTTCCTGTGCTCATTTGGGTTTTTCCTTTGGTGGGTATTCCGGAAAAAACAATCCCGCATTTTGCGATAGGCACTTCCCTGCTTTGTATTTGTGTCACAGCATTGTCTTCTACACGTGCACATCATAAAAAAAATGCAGTTGAATGGCCGATGGTTAAATTAATTATACCGGGTTTGATCTTTGGAGCATTAGTTGGTGCAGCTGTTGCTTCATTCTTGCAGGGAACAGTTTTAATCATTCTTTTTGTTGCTGGAGCCTTTTTTACAGGAGTTTACCTACTGTCTGGTCACCAGCCTCAACCACACCTTTCTGAACGGCAATGGCCTTTTGTTGCTTATGGCTCTTTCACTGGACTGGTTTCTACTCTTATTGGTATCGGTGGTGGTTCTGTTTTAGTGCCTTATTTAGTTTATAAAGGAAGACCTATTGTTAAAGCTGTAGGTACAGCTGCTGCATGTGGTTTTCCCATCGCGTTATTTGGAGCATTGGGTTATGCTTTTGGTAGTTATGCTCAAAATGATATCCAATATTCTCTTGGGTATCTGTACTTTCCGGCATTTCTGGGCATTGTTATTTTTTCAACCTTATCGGCGCCTGTTGGAGCAAAAGTTGCGCATTTAATTCCTGCTCCTTTACTCAGAAAGCTATTTGCCGCATTTTTATTTTTAACTGGCGCACAAATCCTTTATAGTCACTGGTTTTAGCGTATAGCATTTTGTTTCAGGAAGTTCCTGATCCATTCTCTATTTTAGGTTGTTAATTATCTATGGAATTTCCACAATTTGATCCGGTCATTTTGCATGTATGGGGGCCAGTTGGCTTAAACTGGTATGGATTAATGTATTTGCTTGGTTTTGCTGGCGCTTGGTGGATGGGAACCGTGCGCAGTAAGCAGCCAAATAGTCCATTTACAGCAGAACAAGTCAGTGATTTTCTTTTCTATGGTTTTCTAGGTGTTGTTCTGGGGGGGCGTATTGGTTACGTTTTGTTTTACCATCTTGATTATTTTATCGCAGATCCGACTTATTTAATTCGAATTTGGGATGGTGGTATGTCTTTCCATGGCGGTTTGCTTGGGGTGCTGGTGTCGTTTTGGTTTTTTGCACGTAAAACACAAAAGACATTCTTTGAAATTGCAGATTTTTTTGTTCCTATGGTTCCTATAGGACTAGCAACCGGGCGGTTTGGAAACTTTATTAATGGTGAGTTATGGGGACGTGTAACCGATTTAAGCTCAACGCCTTGGGCAATGCATTTTCCGCATGATCCTGCTGGGGTCTATCGTCATCCTTCCATGCTATATGAGTGTATTCTTGAAGGTATTGTGCTGTTTATCATTTTATATTTTTACAGTCGCAGCCCAAAACCTCGCATGGCGGTGAGTGGATTGTTTTTATTAGGCTATGGCACATTCCGGTTTATTATTGAATATTTCCGTGAGCCAGATGAGCATTTAAAAGAACTTGCAGAGTTTTTATCGATGGGGCAGATTTTATCTCTCCCAATGATTGTCGCGGGCATTATATTGATGGTTTTAGCTTACAGAAATCAACCAAAGCCTGAGTCAGTAGTGAGTAACTAATTATTTTTTAAGAGTGTTTTAATGAAACAGTATTTAGACTTGTGTCAGCGTATTATCGATCAAGGTGTTTGGGTAGAAAATGAAAGAACTGGCAAGCGTTGCCTGACAGTGATAAACGCCGACTTGGAATATCAGGTTGGTGCAAATGAGTTCCCATTAATCACTACTAGAAAAAGTTACTGGAAAGCGGCTATCGCTGAAATTATTGGTTATTTGCGTGGCTACAATAACGCCGCAGATTTTCGTCAGCTAGGTACTAAAACTTGGGATGCGAATGCTAACCAAAATGAAGCTTGGTTGAACAACCCTTATCGTCAAGGTCAAGATGATATGGGAAGGGTTTATGGGGTGCAGGGACGTGCCTGGCGTAAACCTGACGGAGGAACTCTGGATCAACTGAAGAAGATTGTTGATGACCTGAATAATGGTGTTGATGACAGAGCTGAAATCTTAACCTTTTATAACCCAGGCGAGTTTCAAATGGGCTGTCTGCGCCCCTGTATGCACACCCATAATTTTTCCTTGCTTGGGGATACTCTTTATCTAACCAGTTATCAGCGCTCGTGTGATGTTCCACTCGGTTTGAATTTTAATCAAATTCAAGTTTTTGTTTTGTTAGCGCTAATTGCACAAATTACAGGCAAAAAAGCAGGGAAGGCTTACCATAAAATTACTAATGCGCACATTTATGAAGATCAGCTTGAGTTAATGCGAGATGTTCAGTTAAAAAGAGAACCATTTGCTGCGCCTCAGTTAAATATCAACCCTAAAATTCAAACGCTACATGACATTGAGACTTGGGTGACGATGGATGATTTTGAAGTAGTTGGTTATCAACATCATGATCCGATTCAATATCCTTTTTCGGTTTAATGAGGTTACTCGATTTTTTAATAAGAAATCCCAAAATAACCCGTAGATAAAAAGACAACATAGACATGACAACGAAACCTACTATTTCACTAGTTGCTGCGATGGCTAACAATCGTATTATTGGTAAAGATAACCAGATGCCTTGGCATTTACCGGCTGATCTACAGCATTTTAAATCGGTTACTATGAATAAGCCGATTATTATGGGCCGGAAAACTTATGAGTCGATAGGCCGTCCATTGCCTGGACGACAAAATATTGTGATTTCGCGCAATCCTAACTTAATTATTGAAGGTTGTGACACAGTAACATCACTTGAGGCAGCATTACTGCAAGCCAAAGGTGAAGAAGTGATGATTGTCGGTGGCGGTCAGTTATATACCGAAGCGCTAGGTCAAGCAAACAAGCTTTATTTAACTTTTATTGATCTCGATGTTGAAGGAGACACTCAGTTTCCTGACTTTGAGCAATTGGACTTAACGGAAGTAAAACGAATCAGGTATCAGGCAGATGAAAAAAATCCCTATGCTTATGAGTTTGTTGATTTCATTGTGAATTAATAGGAAACTTAAGTTCGATTCTTTAAAACTAAATCATTTATTCTATCTAGGAGTTTTTATGTCAGGTCAAGGTTCGGCTGGTAATGTAATTGCTGCAATATGCAGTTTTTTTATTCCTGGTTTAGGTCAGCTTGTGCAAGGTCGTTTGTTGATGGCTATTTTTCAGTTTGTGATGGCTGCGGTTTTATGGGTATTTTGGTTAGGTTGGATTATCCATTTATGGTCTATTCTTGATGCGGCAATGTTTAAGCCTAAGCGTTAACGGATACTGTTACCATTGATGAAAGCGGTTGGAATTGGTAATAGCTGTGCTAAATTGCAGGTTTTTAATGCCAATCGTCCTGATTTAATTGAGTTCAATGAGCTAAATGGTATAAAGCCTTTAGTTGAAGGTGAAATTGTTCATATCGTGGCACAAACCAGTAATCACTGGCGAAAAATATTTAATTGTTTTGCTAAACTGGTTTTTCAATTAAATCCAAAGAAATATGCGTCATGGCAAGAACTTCGCGATCTTCACCTGTTACAATCTACCAGCCAACAGCAATTATTATTTTCTTCTCCTGATACACAGTATATTAAAAAGCATAGTGAAAAAATTAAGCTCATTTGTGGTAAGCAATACTTTAATCAGTTAAATTTAGCGGTGCCAGTAAGTTGGGTTGATGCAGTATTTGCGGTTAATTCTGACCTTAAGTTGATTGTAACCCCCTATTTTGATTACCGGCAATTAACCAACCAAAGAATTGAGCAACTGACAGCTCTTATAAAACAACTATAATTATGCTCAACAATTAAGTGCAACGGATAAAAAGCTTTTGGGCTAGGTTTTAGGCTATTATAGTCATTAAATTATTGATAGGCAGGAATGTAATATGGGATTCCAATATAGAAAAAATAAGTTTTGTTTTCGACTATTGCTTGCCGGTGTTACTTTAATTTTTTCATTTACGACGAGTGCTTATTCTCCAAGTCAAGTTTACTTGACTCGTCATGCAGAAAAGCAAGCTGGAGCGGA
>JAUIHB010000020.1 GCA_030432465.1 Gammaproteobacteria bacterium | reverse complement strand
CGCTGATCAGCTCCGAAGGCAATTTCCCATCAAGCTCGGCGATCCCGTCGAAGTACTGGTCCATTTGTTCGACAGAACCGATGTGCAGCGCGGCGTGCGTCCAGTAGCCGGGAATCCCCAAGTTTGCCCAACAATCGCATTCGCATTTTCAACCATTATATTTCGAATAACAATAATACCTTCCATTAGTAAAACTCCTTTCTGGCTCGTTCAGTTAAACGTAATTGTCGAGCAACTAATACCGTCCACTTTCTATGTTCTACATCTCCAGGAGCCAGTTTATTACTTTCCAACATAGTATTTAACCAAGAAGAAAATCTTGCAGCGACTTTATCGTGCCACTCTTTCTTCTCCATTTCTTCTTTAAAGCCTTGATCAAGTTCAGCACGCTTAGGATCAAGCCATAGCTGCTCTTCTAGTGATAGTTGACATTCTTTACTCATGCTCCAACCTGCGGGTTGAGAGTGAATGCTTGCCGCCAACGACAGTAGTATTTCTATCAGATCGTCAACTCCAGATTTTCGATATTCTCTTATTTCTATAGTACTATCACGTTCAAACTTTAGCTCTAGATATTTTTGTAACTGCTTAACGCGTTTATAAGCTTTATTTCGATAAATACTTAAAAAGACCGACTCCGTATTGAGCGGTGGCTTTTCAATGGTATTCCATGTAGGCGGCCTTGCATCTAACAAATAATTTTTACCGCCTCGTTGAGAGTTTAGTTGAGATATATTTTGTGGTTTGGTTCCACCAAAAGTCTGTACTGCCAGCTTTGAAAAAACAGAGTAACCATCGCTTTTGACAGCTTCATCCTTATTAAACTGAACTTCTCTTAACTCTTTGCGTTTATCATAAACCGCTTGAGAAAAAGAACTGGCAAATAATGGTGATAATAAATGATAATCATCAGCAACTGGCCAATAAATCTGTTTAGCCAATTTGTGAGAAGATAAAATATCACTAGAAAATACTTGTTTAAAGCCTTCAAACCACTGCTCAGCTTGTTGCTGAGTTTCTGCAATAGGTATTAAAGGTGAAATATCATTGGCTAAAATATGATCTGCCAGACTTTTCCCTTCATGAGTTACTTGCATTAATAGTCGCCCAACATCTAATGCAGCGGCATTACCTACAATATCAATAGCAGGATTATTGAGTGAAGCGGTACTCACGAAGTTATTTGAAGGCAAAGTACTATCAGACTGATAAAAAATATTAGTCCCTTTAGCATCACCATGAATATACTTTAATGCATGAGTCACTAATTGAATCTGTTTAGCCCGACTGGCGGCATCGGTTAGCCAATTAATCGGTTTAAACTTCTCTTGTTCATCTCTATATTTTTGTTGAAGATTTTCCAGTTTACTTTGATCAACTTCCTTTTCAGAGTTAGTCAACTTATTAATTTCTTTATCTAGTTTTTCTAGCTTATCGCTGGCTCTACCTTGAATGTAATCCACAATTTTTGTGGATAAATTTTCCTCAGATTGAGTTTGCATTCTCATTTACCTCCTTATAGTTTATTTTTACTCTCTTCTAAGTTATGAAACCACTAGAGAATCATTTGTTTTCAATAACTTTTGAAATTTTTTCTGGTGTCACCTCTGTCCATCCAGCGATATGAAAGCGGGTAACAGCATTTCGCCAAGAGGTATAAAGAGAAGGATCTGTAGCTGCTAAATGAGTAGGCGCATCTTGTTGAGCAAGTCGAGCGATCTCTTTAAGAAGTACAAAATCTTTTTTTTGAACAACTTTAGCTATTTCATCTTTTAGCAACGCATCTAGCGCATTAACATAAAGCGTTCTAGGATCTGAATTATTCATTAATCACCTTTTGAGACAAGCTGTACGAACACCATATTCTCTTTTGCTATTTCTCTATGTTGACTATCAGGAAAGTTATCAATTGCCTTATCAATTTGATGCTTTTTAATATTTCGTTGCTGTATCCACCAAACGACATCTCTAATATCATTATCATTTGCTCGAATAAGCTTTGCAGCTGAAAGAATCACAGGGGCAGGCATAACGAGTTTTAAATTTCCAAATTGTGCTAAAGTTTCAGTCTCAAAATTTTTAGGTAAAGCAACAATACCGGGGCGTACTATTTGAAAATAAATACTATCTGGCTCCACCTCACCTTTTGGATCATAGAGAACTCCAACCTTTGAACAAGCTCTGGATAATTTTCCACTATCATAAACAGAGTTTGCATGCCAAACATCAATATCTTGTGTCTGGCGTGACTGTTGTCCACAAAAAATTGCAGGTGAACTACCAAATATACATAAAACGGTTGGAGTATCTAGCTCGTTTCCTAACTGCTGAAAAACTCGTTCTATCTTTGCTCTATCTAGTGCCATTTTAGTTTCCTTAATAATTGACTTAAACAATAACTTAAAGTTAGATATTTTAAAATTTTAACAATGCAGATAAATATTTTCCTTCAAATGAATTTCAACTTGATAGCTTATTTCGCCCTTTTCACTTCTATTCCAACTTTAGCGAATCAACTCATATGTCACCAACAACGCTGCTGTAATTACACTGACGACTAAAGTAGTTATGGATGTTTTTTTACTACTCTCATTAGTAACAGAAACATTTATCTGTATATTTTTATCTTGGTTTCGCTCCAATTCGCTTTCTTTTTTGTCGCTTTTATATGCCTTTTTCATCTGTTTTCCCAAGCTCAATTTACCAATTGGCTACAATGGTAGATCAAAAAACAAACAAAATCAACCATATTAGTAGGAGCATAAATAAAAATGTATTTTTACATTAAATAGGTTATACTAGCCTCTCTGCCGAATAAGCAGTTAAGAAAATATTAGTAGGGGCATATAAATGCCACTTAATATATTCCTGCCGCATAGGCAGTCCTCTTTATCAGGCGCTTCATGAAAGCGCCTGATAAACCCCGTAAACACTTGAGTAACACCAACGCTTCTCCGTATCTCTTAACCTGAAAGCACTAAACTTCATGCTGGTCGCTAGCAAATTTTCATCGTTTTGCTCAGCCATATCCTCTAACAAGCCTTGCACTTCAAAGCTTCCCCAAACCGAAACACAATTATTTAATTCCATTTCAACAACTTCAAACTGAGCCTGTGCAGGCTTATATTCACCATTTCTATGCCATCGATAAAAGACTGGCGTATCTCCTGCTTCATCCATTCTTAAGAAGTACTCACTATCCGGTATTGATTTGCGAAACGGTGTTTCTCGTTGTAACTCATAAGTCCAACTAGCTGGTGAATGCCACCAGTTATGTGCACCCACTTTTGCCGCACTGTCGAATAATGCAGCCTGCAAGTGTCCATGCTCTAAATCAACCAAGTTGTCATTAATATTTAAAGGTTGGTTTGGTTTGATGCGTGGAACAGAATTAATCGCCTTATATTGTGATTCCTTCAAAATTTCATCTAACCTATGGCTGTTAAGCCTAAATGTCTTTGATTCAAACCCTGGACGACAAAACACCGGTTTATCACTATTAAGTAGTCCTTTGTAATTAGTGTTGAGCAAAATCAAGTTATCCGAGGTAGCGGGCTTACACCGATGTCTCTGAATTCGTCCAGCTAGCTGAATAATTGAACGCATAGATGAAGGTTCGGCAATAGCCCAATCATAATCATGATCACGCCCAACTTCTGCTACTGCGCTAGCAATCACTACAAACACATGATGAATTGCCTCGCTTTGACTCAGTGATTGCTGAATAACTAGCTGCTGCCAAATAGAATTTTCATCGTTGCGAGTTAATACTTTATCTAGTTGTTTTTCTATTTCTGAACGAACAATCAAAGGGTGCTGGCTATGATAAATACAAAAGTGTAAGTGGTAATTTTGCTTTACAGGTAAGCTCATTAAAGCCTGAGCCGCCGCCACTAGCGGATTGATATTGGCCATTCTAACCAAGCCAATACTAATTTTTTTGTTGCGCTCGTCAGAACAGATATGATGTTTTTGGTGCAACAGATAAATATTTTTTTGAATTGCTTCGCTGATTACTTCAATAGCGGCTTCAGGGGTTTTCTCACATTGATTGATTGGCGCAATTTCAGCTTGATGAATAGCAACCTTTTTATTTAATTCACACGCTCGCTTTTCAGCAAATAAAGCCTGTTGCTGCTGAAAACTTTCCAGATTATGGCATTGATCACTAAAAGAACGATATTCATCAAACCAAGCACAGCTTATTGGTGGTATATTTTCCTGTTCACCTCTAGCTTTGTGATAGTGCTCTCTTCCTTCCCGGTAAGCATCATATAATGCGCTTACTATTGCAGGGGGTAAAGTGGCGGAAGATAGCAAAACTTTAGAGCCCAATAACCCAGCCCAATTCACAAGTCTTGTTAATGCAGGTAGATCAGCAATATCAAAATCATCAGGCTCATCCAATACCAAATCAGAGGTCATCAATCTTAACATGGGTGCAATTTGCCGACCACCTCTGGCAGATTCAGTGGCAGGCATCAAATGATCGATTGTACTGACAAGAATTGGTGCATTAATTAACTTATTTAACTTAGGTTGCTTTTCTAACCAGCTTTTCAAAGGGCTATCAGTCACCGCACCATCATAAAATATGTGCTGAGTTTCATCAGTTAACTCATCAGCCGATTCAGAACCAACTACTTTTCCTTTATTCGCATCTTCATCCAAACTATCATTATTTTGACCATGCAATTGCTTGACGGCCTGAGAGCCAATTAATACTGCTATATCCTCTTCAGCTAGTTTTAATCGGTCTTTTAATGCATCACCTGTTTGTAATGTTAACGTTCGTAAGCCTAATGCAATGCTTAGTCTCCAACCATCTTGAGGTTTGCTTAATGCGTACATAATTCTGACATTAGCAAAGGTTTTTCCTTTTCCTGTTGAAGCCATATTAACACCAAAAAAGCCTTGCTTTTGACTTTCATCACACAACTTTCTAGCAACATCATAGGCTCTATCCTGCCATTGAAAACGCTTTATCGGTGTACTTTTTTTTAACAACTGCAGTTTAGTAATCGCAGGTAGTTCATCTTTTAAAGCAGGTAGCGCTCGAACTAGCTTTAATGTATTTTGGTAAACACCAATCAAGTGTTCGTCTAATTTTTGCTTGAGTTTTTTAGTTTTTCGATCACTATTGGCATGTGCAGCATATTTTTTATCAGTCATATTCACATCAGCAGGCAAAGATGAATAATGATGATCCGCCAACATCAAACTCATGCGTGCGAGATGTAATGTATATTTATCGTAAAGCCAATTACTTTGTTGATAAAAACTTGTCCGTTTAAGCGCTCTTTTTGCAATATTTCTTGCTCTGCTACACCATAGTTGACTCTTAAAAGGTGTCCCCTTCGGAAATGACCAAACAGCTTTTAACTCATTGGCTTTCCATTCTTTATCTAGCTGAGGTGAATTCCAAAAAGCAGTTACCTTTTTATCCAACAAACTTTCTATAAATTTAGCTTTAAACTCAGCTTCTTTACTTTGCGGTAATTTGTGATGAGTTAAAATCAACCAACCAACAGTTTTAGCCACTGGAGATAAATATTGTAGTGGGCAATGTACGCTATTTTTAAGTAAATCAGACTGTTTAATTAGCTCCTTTATTTTTTTATCTTCATCTGTTTGAACCTCACTTAGCTTTTCTAACCACATAAATCACCTACAAACGCACAAAATAAAATTAGTGAAACCCACTCATGACGAAAAGGCTCTGATACTTTACTCTGCTTATCAGGATCTATTTTATTTTGAAATAGCTTATTAGCTTTGCCAAAATCATGAAAAAGCGCAGCTATCGCAGCAAGTAATGTGATATCTTCAACCGTATGCCATTGGCTTTTTGGGTTATACAAAAAATTTCGCCGGGTACTATTCACTGGCACAACACCCTCACCATTAAACTTATCACGATTCCCTACAACCCAAACCAGCTCACTCCTCGCCCTACTCCTAATCCAATGACAACTCACTGCCGTACTGCGCGAAGCGGTTCGTTTCAACAACTTCCTAACTGCATTTAACCCTTCCTGCGTAATCACCGTCTGCCAAACATTATCACCAATACGATTAGCAAAGGCATCTAACACCCGACGCGTTTTCTTAAGCGCATTTTTCTCGCATTGCGATACAAAAGTCACCATCATTGGTTGGAATCTCCCTGTTCATCCCAATCCGTCTTAAGCGCAATCCCCTTCACTACATCAAACATAAAATCCAACACTTTATGATCAGTAAACGCTTGTAAACACTGTTGCCTGAACTCCTGTTCTGTGGCATTCTCTTTGGCACAAATAAATGCCCAAGGTAATACCACCGAATCCTTAATTAAATCAGCCACATCGAAAACCAAAGCGCCGCGTCTGGTTTTTCCATGCATTACCGCAAAACCATGCGGAATTCCTAATACCCATAACGTTGATGCGGCTAATCCATAAGCCAGATAATTTCCATGATTCAAAAAATCATTCGCCAAGTCAGTTGATTCACGGCTGCGTACAAAACCTGTCATCTGATTATTAGTGGCGGCTATTTTATAAAGTCGCTTGGTGAGTTCTGCTTCTAACTGCAATAACTTTCCAACACTCACCGCTCGTTCAATTTTTTCACGACTTGACGCTAACGCACTTTGAATGATTTCACTGTCACTATGAAAACCTTCATTCATTAAGTCCCGATCTTTAGACCAGACTTTATGTAAAAAAGCTAAGCGCGATTGTTGAATTTGTTTAGCAGCAATCAGTCGTTTATTATCATCGAACCAGAAAGACATCCACCCTTGGATATATTCTGTTGGGCGATATTCACTTTGCGGCGTCAACCATTCAATTTCTGTTGCTGCGATTAAAGGCGTTCCACCACCACCACAAAAACCAACCAACACACCTGCTTGTGACAGCATTCGCATGGCGGCTTGAGTAATTGAAGTGCCTGTACCTAATAAAATGACGGTGGTGTTGGCTATGGGAATATTCCAGTACTGATAATCTTTTTTAGCTTCAGTTAAATACAACACGCGTCCATCTTTTTGCATGACTCGACAATATTCCAAGTAATACAAGTTAGCGCGTTTAGAATGAAGAATGGCTTTTAGATCGGTTAACTGTTCCATGTTGATCTGTGAGTCCTTTATTAGTTTTTTTGTTTGAAGTTAGCATGGTTAAAATTTTATGATTTATCAAAGTTGGTTAATGCAACTATAATCAGCGCAAACAAAAAATACCATAGACCTCATATAGATGTGTATATTTTTCAGGCAGGTTAATTGATGAAAGACTAATTTTTCAAAAACAATCTCAAATAACAATATTTTAACGTTTTTGAAAAGATGCAAAAATGAGGGATAGTTGAAATAATTAAAACAAACACTTATATTTTTAAAGGGATATTCAGACTCAGTTTAATTTTAAAGCTCGTCCTTAAGCTACTAAAGATTGCAAAGCTTGCGAATAGAAATTAATGTAAACAACACTTCTTAAATTTTTTACCACTTCCACAAGGACAAGGATCATTACGGCCAATTTTTTCTTCAGGGCTTTTAATGACTGTTTCAGGAGAATACACCGGTAATCGCTCCCTCGACAGCTTATGGCCATCGATTCCAATCGATGATAAGTTTTCGGTTAAAAACTCTATCGCTCTCCTAGGATTAGGACTTTCTAGTAAAGCCCCTAAAACATCGGGTAACTCTTCAATTTTTTCAAGGGCATGTGGCCATTGCATGATTTGAATCAACAAAATATGAGCCATACCAATTAAGGATGAAGTTGTCGACTCATCTTCGATAGCATCATCCCAGACATCTTCCAGCCAATCATAACCATTAATATACCCTTCACAAAATTCGACTAATGGCTTAGAAGGTTTACCACTTTTTAAAAATTTAAGTGCGCTAGGTAATACGATATCTTTACCTTGAGAGAACTGATGGTTAACGTAGTTCCACCAAGTCATAATCCCTTCCATGAACTGACTTGCTTGATTTTCGTTATCAAATTCAAGCTCTGCGTCTTCATCTTTGGTAACTAGAGGATACCATTCACTTGGCTTAATAAGCTCAGGCGCAGAAGATACAGCAAGAATAAGCCCTAACAAGTAAAAGGGAGGCTCAAGTTGTTCTGATAGATTTTTATCCTTAAAAACAGAAAGATAGCTATTAATTTTAAACTTTGTACTGGTCATAAGGTCTTAATATTTGACTTAAAATAAGTAGACTCCAGTTTAACATTTAACTAAACCCTTAAGAAAGGGCTTGTTTGAAAACATGTAGTAAGCTTTATTTTGTCTAAATAGACCTATACAGCTTAGCTATTCGTTAGTATTTTATAAAGTGACAACATTTACATATATAAAGACAATTACTCACAGGAGATAATATGAATAAGCTTGCCAGTCTGTTAATCGTATTGACAGTATTTTTTCAAACTACAGCTAACGCGAACACACCCGACTTTCCTTTTTTAACGGTTACAGGTGAGGCTGAACTCAATATTGCCCCCGATAAAGCTACTTTAACTTTTTCTCTACTCGCCGTTGATGAAAAAGCAGACAAAGCCTTAACCACAGTAACTAACCGCTCCGTAGAAATCGTAAAATATCTTACCAGTAAAAAGATTAAGAAAAAGGAAATAGAGTCTTATCAAATCACTAAGAATGCGATCAGAGAACGAGGACAAAATTATAACGAGCTACAAATCAAAGGTTATGAAGTTACTCAAAATTTTAAAATAACGTTAAACGATTTAGAGCAATTCACGGCTATTCTAGAAAAACTACTTTCGTTACAAAATGTTGAGCATATCAATACCCAGTTTGATGTTAAGGACAGAAAGAGTTTTGAAGAAAAACTAGTCATTAAAGCAGGCAATGACGCCTATGAACGGGCATCACGCTTAGCTAAAAGTGTCGGGGCTAAAATAGAGTCTGTTTACGCCATTAACGATCAACAATCTTACTCAGATTATGTTACTCGTTTTAATTTAAATGATAACTATAGCAATGTCGCTATGAGAATGAGCGAAGGAAAGGTTGGTGCCAGAGGTGAGTTTTTTATCCCGCAGGAAATCACCGTTAATCGGCAAGTTCATGTTATTTATAAAATAACACCTTAAAGATAGTTAATTGAGTTGGCGTAATAATTAATCAGTTGCTGATTATTTTTTTCGACAATAATAGTTTCATCATTCAATTGTAAGATATGACGCAACATTAGACGATCTAATGCTGCGTCAATCGCTAAGTCTTTTTCTTTATGCGGAAAGACAACATGTCCCCCTTTAGCTTCTATCTGTTGAATTAAATCGTGAGCTTTTTGCTTGATACTTTTAATCGTCATCGGTTGAAACTCAAATTGTTGAAAAACCTTACACACTAAAACCACAGGTACCACAGGAACCGTTTTTTCAACCCGCCGCATTAACTCTAAGGCTAAGCTTTCAATTTGTTTAAAACGCTCCTGGGCTTTTAATTGCGAAAATATTAAGTTGTTTTTTTTGCAATACGCTTTAACTGAAACAGGCGGAGAAAAACTGACACTTGCAAAACCAAAGCGTGTCCATTGGTGCTTGCGCGCTAGTTTTATATTATGCCAGATAAAACGTAAGGTAGTTTTTAATGCAAACCAACGGCTCTTTTTTTCACTCGGCTGATTGAGTGAAAGAAGTAATGTTTTGTCTTCTAATACTCGATCATAATTAATTCCAACCGGGATAAAAACCACATCGCGATCGGTCTGGTAATTATGATGTCGCAGCATATAATCTAAAAAACCAAGCTTAGGCGGGCGTATTTTGCCATCCCGAGTTAAACCACCTTCGGGAAAAACGGCCTGGCAAACCCCTTCCCTCGTTGCCATGTCGATGTAACGCTCAAGAACTTTACGATACAGCGGATTACGTGAATTTCGCCGTACAAAATAAGCCCCCATTGACTTAATTAGGCCTTGTAACGGCCAAACTTTTGCCCATTCCCCCACCGCATACGAAAGTGCCATTTTTTCCGCCACCAAAAAAGAAACTAAAATGTAATCCATATTACTACGATGATTCATCACAAAAACTACCGTTGCATCTTGACTAACTTCTTTTAAATGATCCTTTTTACTGATCCTGACTCGAACACGATAAAGCATTTTGGCTAGCTTTTTGGATAACCAGAATCCAATTCGGTAATACATAAAAGCATTAAATGATGGGACAATCTCACGCGCATAATTTTGCACTTTTTCCATAAGCACTTCGCGTGGTACTTCATCTTGAATACCCTGCTGCTGCACAAAGTTTAATATTTGTGGGTCATGCACGAGTCTATCTAACAATACCTGACGCTTGGTTAACTGAAATGGACGCAGCTTAATATTAAGCCTTTCATTTAACTCATTTATTGCGCGGTTGATTTTTTTACGAAAGAACCAGCGAACACTGGGTAATAGAAATTGATTAAATAAAACAACCAAACAAACAACGCACAGCAATGCAAATAACCAGAATGGTATGCTGATTGGCTCGTTCATGTTGTCCTTTGTATTGAATGGAGTCCTTATACTAAGCTTAGCAGAGATTTTAATTAATTAATCAAAACCAACTATCGACCATATCATCCAGCTTCCTTTTACAACCTTTAAGCTGAACATTATAACGTTGAGCACGCAATTTGACTTTTTTAGCTACTTTTTTAAGCCAAGGTTTCTTATTATAAGTGCGGCGAGAATAACCTCCTCGTCCTTCATGATAGGCAAGATATTGCCCATAAGCATCCCATTTAGATAGCTTTAATCGTTTTTGACTTCCATCGGTATACCATCCAATAAAGTCGATTGCATCTTCAAAATCATCTCGATCTGCGCCAAAACTTCCTGTCGCTTTTAAATATTCATTCCACGCGGGATCTTGTGCTTGGGCATAACCATAAGCCGTTGATTTTCTAGGTAGTGGGATAATGCCTAAAAACCAATCCCGCTCAGGCTGAGCATCGGATATAAAGCGGGATTCCTGATGCATAATAGCCATTAATACATAGATGGGGGTTCCCCACTTATGTTGTGCATCACGCGCGGCCTCATACCAGTCAGTTTCACCGTAAAAAATTTCACAGAGATCGTCTGGATTACGCGGAATATAAGACGCACAGGCGTTTAATAACACCAGTGTAGTAATAATAATAACGAGCCGATGAATACCCATAAAACAACAATAATAAAACAAAATAGAAATCATGATAGCAAAGGATTGGTGTGAAGTTAATGACTTGATCTATAATCGACAGATTAGTCGGGGTTAATTTTTTATTCAGGAGCAGTTATTAACACCACCCAAACTTCCAATAGTCACCCAACTGACTGTAACAGTGACTCATCAAGTAGCGTTAAACGAGCAGCTAATGCCACAACGCCTATTGGTGTTTTTGACTCTGGTGTTGGTGGTTTAAGTGTACTTACTGCGATTAACCAGATATTACCTAAGGAAAACTTACTTTATGTAGCAGATACTCTACATACACCTTACGGTATTCGCTCTAACCAATTTATTGAAGATCGAGTTCATCAAATCGCTGATTTTTTAGCTCAGCAGTCCGTCAAAATGATGGTCGTGGCCTGCAATACAGCAACCGCAGCCGCAGTTAACTCATTACGCCAAAAATATACCATTCCTATCATTGGCTTGGAGCCAGCATTAAAGCCAGCCATCGAATTTAGCGCTACAGAAAGAGTTGGTGTTTTAGCCACTCGTGCAACTTTGGAAAGTGAGAAATACAAAGCTCTCAAATCGCGTTTTGAAAACCAAGCAGAAATTATTGAGAAGGCTTCATCATTGTTTGTGGAAATGGTTGAATCTGCACCGTCAATTGGGGATGAGCAATTAACACTTATTGCACAGGAACTTGAGCCATTTATTCAAGCTCGAATTGATTCACTCGTACTAGGTTGTACTCACTTTCCGTTTTTGACCAGTGCGATTAACCAAATAATGGGGAACGATGTTCGTTTATTTGAAAGTGCGATGCCTGTTGCTAAAGAAGTAAAACGCCGCTTAGAAGGCGTAGAAAATACTTTAACTACTGACGGAAATATTATTTATTATTCCAGCGCTCCAGGCAAAGCTCAGGCAACCTTTAACCGTTTATTAAAGCGTACCGTATTTATCCACCAATTAGACTTACCACTCAAATCAACAGAGCATAAATGATTCCTGCCAGAATAGGCATGTGTAACATATAAATATTTAAGCTATGCTGGCCAATCAAAATTAAGCTTTATGAGTTGCAATTTTTAAACTCATTCCTACGAAAAGTAAAAACAAAGTAACGATCAAAGTTCTAAAATGAAGCCAAAGAGGATTGCGGTGAAAATTGTCAAAAGCCAAGTGAAATTCTTTGAGGAGAAAACAGAAATGAAATACAACCATTAAAATAACAGCCAAACCTCGTAAGGCGTCAATCAGATCGAAGCGATTGGGTTTGGCCATTATTATATATTTTACATTGAAAGTTTTAAATTTTGGTGATTAACAAATTTTAAAACCAATAACATTTAATTCAAAAACTAACTAATTTTACGATATTTAATTCGTGTAGGAGTATCTGCATCGGCGCCTAAACGACGTTTTCTATCAGCTTCATAATCGGCATAATTACCTTCAAACCAAACTGTTTTACTGTCACCTTCGTAAGCTAAAATATGCGTAGCCACTCGATCAAGGAACCAGCGATCATGGGAAATAACCACAGCACAGCCGGGGAATGCTAATAAAGCATCTTCCAACGCTCGCAAGGTTTCCACATCTAAGTCATTGGTTGGTTCATCGAGTAACAATAAATTGCCGCCACTTTTTAATAGCTTAGCTAAATGCACACGATTACGCTCTCCCCCCGATAAATCCTTAATAAATTTTTGCTGATCACCACCTTTAAAGTTAAAACGTCCTACATATTGGCGCGATGGCACTTGATAATTACCCACAGTAATAATATCCGAATCATCAGAAATTTCCTGCCACACCGTATGATCACCATTCAAACTGTCGCGAGATTGATCAACATAAGCAATTTCAACCGTTTCCCCGATGCGCAATTCCCCACCATCAGGTTGCTCTTGTCCCGCCAGCATTTTAAACAAAGTAGACTTACCTGCGCCATTCGGCCCGATAATGCCGACAATTCCCCCTTGAGGAAGATTAAAGTTCATATCTTCAACCAGACACTTATCACCAAAACTTTTTTGAATATGGTTAGCTTCAACAACCAAGTTACCCAGCCTCGGACCCGGTGGAATATAAAGCTCTCGGGTTTCGTTTCTTTGTTGGTACTCTTGCGACGATATTTCTTCAAAGCGGGCAATACGTGCTTTGCTCTTTGCTTGACGTCCTTTAGGATTTGAACGTACCCATTCCAGTTCTTCTTTCATGGATTTCATGCGAGCAGTTTCACGCTTTTCTTCAATTTCTAAACGTTTTTCCTTTTGCTCCAACCAAGAAGAATAATTGCCTTCCCAAGGAATTCCCTGACCACGATCCAACTCTAAAATCCAACCAGCGACATTATCAAGGAAATATCTATCATGGGTAATGGCTACGACAGTTCCTTTAAAATCTTGTAAAAACCTTTCAAGCCATGCAACAGACTCAGCATCTAAATGGTTAGTTGGCTCATCAAGCAATAACATGTCAGGTTTGGAAAGCAATAATTTACATAAAGCAACTCGGCGCTTTTCTCCCCCCGATAAATGCTTAACTTCAGCATCCCAAGGCGGTAAACGCAATGCTTCTGCGGCTTTGTCCAGCATTCGGTCAACTTCCCAACCACCTGCGGCATCTATTTTATCTTGTAACTCTGCCTGCTCTGCAAGCAGCGCATCAAAATCGGCATCGGGATCACCAAAAGCGTTACTAACTTCTTCAAAGCGATTAAGAATTCGTTTAATTTCACCAATACCTTCTTCCACATTTCCACGAACATCTTTAGTTTCGTCAAGTTGTGGTTCCTGCGGTAAGTAGCCAATATTAATCCCTTTAAGTGGGATCGCCTCACCTTCAATATCGGTATCAATCCCCGCCATAATGCGTAGCAGAGTTGATTTTCCTGCACCATTTAAGCCCAGTACGCCAATTTTTGCGCCAGGGAAGAAGCTAAGAGAGATATTTTTTAAGATAGTTTTTTGCGGTGGGACAATTTTACTGACCCGGTTCATTGAATAAATATATTGTGCCATGACAAGCAATTACCTGTTTTAAGAAAATATAATTGAGACAAATAAATTTTTTATTTAATCGCGGCTAGATCAACTCAAAAAACTGATAAACCAGACAATTAATCGAATTCTGTCCGCAATCATACAGCAAATCAGTCCACTTGTTGAACTTAGGGCGTGTTTATCTTTCATTCTTATGTTTAATAGGGATGTAATGCTGAAAGTTGCGACTGAAATACCTAGCTTTCGATAGTGACATAAAATAAGCAATCTTTGGTCGCAATTTCAACAATTTTAGTCACCATAAAAAGCTGCATAGGGACTTTAGTATATAAACAGTTTCGTTGTACATAAAACAAACTGTCAATTTGATTAATTCCACGATGATCAAATGCTTGCAGTTGAGATGAAAGCTCAGAGCCACACCAGCCAATAAATTCACCGACGGGAGTCACATCTTTGTTATATTTCTCTAAATCATCCCGTAATGTAATATGAGTCGTCGCTAACTTATATTGATCAAACCCCACAGAAACATTCTGATTAAGCTGTACTCTAACTGGGTGACTATGGACGCGCACCACTGGCTGTCCAAGAGCAGCTTGATTGAAAGGCTCTTTTTCTAACATTGCCTCAGTTATCTCCGGCTTATGTTGTCTTTCCCATTGCGAGGGGTGGTTTGTCCGCTTTTCTTCGCTGATAGTTTGGAACTGAGTCCCTTGTAATAAAGTTTCCGTTGTAGCAGGCTCAAATAAAATTCGCCGATTAAAATACTGATGTAACCCGTCGGTTGCGATTTGATGTGAACGGCTATCCTGTGCACCGCCACATTCAATGGTAACGATAGGCGCTTTAAAGTCGACCTCCATAATAGCGCCAACTTTTAGTTCCGTTAATATCAATTTGTTGGCAAATAACGCGACTAAACTTGTCACCTGAGGATTTTCGATGACTGCGACCCCAAAAGCGGGGCTATTTCCAGAAGTGTTATGCAAATCTAAAATAGCTTCTGGAGCAACCGCATTAACCACTGAAATAATTTGCTGTGCTCTCAGGTCAACATTATTAGCCGAATCAAAATGGCTTCCAAACTTGCGATTTAAATCTTCACTATTATTAATATAACGATGCGTAAAAAGCGGTTTTGATTGAGCGGCTTCTGGGTTACAAATAATAATTCTTAAATTGGTAGCAGGTTTCTCGTTGCTCTTTAACCAGAGATGGCAGGCAATAAGTCCTGATGGTTCATTTCCATGGATCAGCGTAGTAACCACTCTGGTGCGCTGATTATCAATTCCTACCAAGTCAAAAACCGTTACACCTTTTAACTGATTTAAAAAACCAATCACTGAATCATCTATTTGCGAACGAAAGTCGTCACTGTAATAGGTAATTTCTTGGTTTAAAAATGTCATTGCCAACACCTTTCCCATTCACTGACGGGTTGTCCACCAACTTGATTAGAAAAATATTGATTGAGCATTTCTTTACAGGCTTTTTCATTACTCATTGATTGACGTAAATGAATAAGCGTATTTCTTTGCCAACTGGCGCCATTAACACCAACCGCTAAACGGCGCTGAATAATCCCTAGGTATTTATCGCGCTCTTCCTGATCGACGGATAATGCAATCAGGCCATCGTTAGCTACCTGTAGCATTTCATCAATAACATTCTTCAATGGAATTTCAACGGGTTTATTTTGATATTTTTGCGGCCATAAAATAGTCGCATCCAACCCTTTTTTTGCTGCTCGATAAAAATTATACTCAGCAAAACGAAAAGGAATACGCGCCATATATTCATCGATTTTACTTTCCAAACCAACCGCCATACCGATGGAAAAAGCAGCATTTGCCACCATATCCAGCGCCGAAGGCCCAGCCGGTAAAGCTCTAAACTCTACTCGTACATGACCGTTACCTTCAGGAGAATATACTGGCCTATTCCAAGGCCAGGTTGAACCTAAATGCAGGTTCAGTTCATTTAATTCCGGCAGCCCTTGAGTCTTTTGGTTCTCCTCAACTATCGGAAAAATGGGGTTATATAAATTAACTGACTCAGAAAATAACTCCCATGCACTCTTTCTTACCCAACCATGACCAAAAGTGACTCTTGCTGGTTGTCGCCAACCACTTTGTTCTTCAATTCGGTCATCGATAGCTTGCTTAAATAATACAACCCGAGTTTCATCCCACAAGCAGCGACCTAGAAAAACACTCGAGTTAGCTGAAATTCCCAGCGCCATAGGTAAGGTTAACTGTGCAGCATTAAACACATTAGCAAATTGATCTTTTTTCACCATGAGATGAACTTGAAAAGAAGTGTTGGCTCCTTCGGCACAAACTTCGTCGACTGTTAAATCAACATTTTCATCCCCCCCAATTTTAATATGGAAAGGTTCCCCACGCTGTTTGGATAGTTCTCGAGATAACACTCGATATCGTGCAAGCTGGGTCATATATTCGCTCGCGAGATGTTTTTCTTGCAAAGTAGGTAAAATACCAATAGCGAGAGGCCTTGTTTTCAACTTTTCAGCCACAGACCAGAGATAATTAAACTTGGTTAATATCTCTTTAGTCATTTGACTAAAAGGTTTTCCTTTAGCATCTACCGGAAGTAAATTAATTTCCAAATTAAACTGATTCAATTCCGTTTGAAATTGCTCATCTTTCAAAAGTGCTAACAGCTCCAGATTAACGGGGCTAACTGACGAGTTTTCATCAATTAAATACACCTCCAGTTCAGCACCAAGCCGTAATTTATCGGTATCAAACGTTGGTGTCTGAATAAGTTGCTTTAACTCATCCACTTGATCATGAATACAACGATTAAAAGCTTCATAATCGTCTGCGGTATACTCTCGTTCTTCAACCTCTTTACCCATTTTTGTTCCTTTTATTTACAATTAACATGAATTGTTTAATCTTAGGATTTTCCAAAAATTAGATTAAGCAAAATTTATAACTAACCATACTATATTATAGACTCAGAGCAAAATCATACATAAAAAAGCCAGCATATGCTGGCTTTTGAAATATAAAGACTTAGAGATTATTTATTTTGGAAAGTGCTTTAAATTTTTAAAATTAAAATCCTGAGGCCCTTGTAATATAGACTCCTGAACCAAATTTTCTGGTAGCTCTATAGGTCTAGAATCAAGTTTTGTCCATATGACATTTCTTATAGAAGTAAACCAAAAAATATTCCCTTGAATTAGTTCCCCAGAATATTGAAAACGAAAATAGTCATCAAAAAATTTATGTGTCTGATTAACATAGTATCCATTACCAACAATTTGATATAAGCTCCAGACTCTTTCATGATAAAGTGTACATTCGTCATCTTCTGATGGACTAAATACTACTGACTCACAGTAAAAAGAACTATTTCCACTATCATATTTCCAAGCATATCTTCGAAGTATTAACTCATTACGATCGTTAATTTTCCATAAGCCGGGCGCTACGGAAAGAGAATAACTTCCATCTAGGCTCTTTGAGTAATCAACCGTTTGTCCGGTACCATCAGCTTCAAGCTCGATCCAAAAATAAGAGTTTGGCGTAAAGAAATTATAACCTAGATAATAAATTCCGGCCATGGATTGTTGACTTAGTTCAGAACCGATTTTTTTTAAAACCTTACCGGAGTCAACGACTCTAGTATCATCGGTCGTTTTTATTACATTCGCCTTAAGAACACTATTTGGCTCATTGATAACGAACGAATAATCATACTGTGTTTCCCCCGTAATAATTAAGTGACCGCGCTCGTCAATTACCCATGAAGATTGCACCGGTGTCAGTTCGGAAATATTTCCATCTCCCTCGATTTGGATTGGTGTGATTAATACATCACCTCCCACTTCAGGATTGCCATCAAAGACCATTTTAGCTGTGTACACTTCAGTGATCCAATAGTCAACTTTAGGTGTAATAATATCAACACCTAAATCAGGTGTAGGCATACTGTATTCAACTTGCATTTCCAGAATATCTTTAGCATCGATAATTCCTGAACTTTTGACTAAAATAATTGACTCAAACTTTGTTGTTATTGAAGAGTCTGGTATTTCTTCATTGGGATAACGATGATAAACATCTGTTTCAACAATAAGTTCATCATGAGTTTCAGAAGTTGAAATCCATTTGAAGGTTTGACGAATTGCTATTTCTTCAGCATCAACACTATATGGAGGGGAATCCATATAGTGAATGAATTTATTTAAAATTAAGCCATACCCAGCAAACTCTAACTGTAAACCTTCAGACGAGTGGTTCCACATTAAACTCGATTCAAATTCGTTGTAAACAAAATTACCCGAATTATCTTCATTCAGTTTGAAATATTGACTACTGTTATAACGTTCAGTTGGAACTGTAAAGTATTCATCAGCTACTGAAAAATCAGAATAATCACTACCAGTCAATAGCATATTACTATCATCAAAAATACTCACTTGCGCTTCTTCATGCGCCGCTGAAGCATTAGCTCTTGCTTTTTCCATGTATTGAGCTGTTGCATCAACATCACTGATAAACTCAAGAGTATCAGAAAAGCTTTCAGGTAAAGCTAAAGACGCATCCGCTCCAGAGTAATCAACCACTAATTTGATTGCCGTTGCTATAGGTAATAAGTACTCAGCTTCATAGTGTTTAGATAAAAGTGCCAACGTTTGGTTATCAGCAATTTGCTCACCATCATTGGCTCTAAGCATCAATATATACTTTGCTGTGGTTACATTGGTTACATTGACTGCAAACATGTCATCTTTTGTTAATAAATCATCATCCCCAGCAGCTATATCTAGATCCTCAAACTTGCCCAGTTGGGAAACTAATTTAATATGATTATTATTCCCTGTGCCAGTTGCGGTAATTTTTACGAGCTCTTCATCCAGAAAATCATCGCTACTGACTACCACCGAATAGTCCCCATTTTCGTCAGTCGCGGTTGAAAACTCAAGTTCGCCAACTTGAACTAAAATATTTGCACTGGTAACGGATGAACCAGCCACTTTCCCTTGCATCGTAAACTCGCGAATATTAGCATTAACAGTCACTAAAATATCCGCCGATGCGCTCGCCCCATCATCATCTGTAGCTGTTACGGTTAATATGATTAAAGTATTCTCTGTCACCTCAGGTGCAGTAAAAGTAACTGTTGATGTATCTGAACCGCTCAGCTCAATATTTGGTCCCGACTTTTGTGTCCAACTATAACTTGAAATACTGCCATCTGAGTCACTTGCCGTAACTGTAATAGAAGCCTGCTCACCTTCTATTACGGCTTGTTCTGTGGCAATAATCGTAGGGGGTTGATTTGGCTCAGGTTCAGGATCACTACTCCCACCACAGCCAACCACGCTGACTAAAAAAATTCCTAGCCAGTAAATTTTATTTTTAAAAAAATTCCTCATAAACAACTCCTTCTTTACTTTTTATCAAAAGATATCTTATTAAACCTTCATATAAACACAATAAATCATTGTTTCTGTTTATTGTTTTGTAATTCTACTTTTTTAATGGCTCAATTAACTTTTCCAAACCATTTATTTTAATTTCCAAAGTCAACTGCATTAATTCGCCAAGTTTACCTTCTGGAAATCCCTGTTGTGCAAACCACACTAAATAAGGCTCGGGTAAATCTACCAATGCTCTTCCTTTATATTTTCCGAAAGGCATTGGCGTATTAGCAACTTTGACTAAATTTTCTTTATCAAACATCAGCGCTTCTTTTTTTTGCGATTATTTTTTCTTGCTAAATCTTTTTCTTCTTTTAATTTCTTTTGTTTTTCAACTTCAATCAACTCTCGCTCTATCATTTCGGGAGTTTCCAGACTAATTTCTCCAAGAGTGGCAGAACGAAATTCATTGATTAAAATTTTACAAACCTTGTCCAAATCGACTCGACCACCAGCTTTTAAACAACCGCGCTTTCGTCCTATGGCTTCTAATGTATCGATTGTCTGGCTTTCTATTTGATCAATTTTAAATTTATTTAAAATTAACTGAGGATAATATTCAACAAAGTACTCCAACGCATAAAAAGCAATATCATCATATTCAAGAGCAGTATCTTTTATAGCGCCCGTTATAGCTAAGCGATAACTACTATGAGTATTCTCGATTTTTGGCCAGAGAATCCCAGGAGTATCGTATAAGGTTACTCCATCTTCCAAGTCGATACGCTGCTGACGCTGAGTTACCGCAGGTTCGTTACCAACTTTAGCAATAATACGTCCAGCCAGCACGTTAATAATTGTCGACTTACCAACATTCGGGATCCCCATGATCATCGCGCGTACGGGCATTTCCTTATCAACCCGATGAGGTGCCATTTTTCGACACAACTGAATGACTTTCTTTACCTGTTCAGGCTTATGTGCTGTTATTGGCAGTGCTTTGACTCCTTGTTGCCTTTCCAGATAATGACACCATTGTTGGGTAATTTCAGGATCGGCCAAATCGGTTTTATTCATTAATTTGATAATCGGGCGAGTCAACCCACGGTTGTTCTCCAGTTCAGCAATAACTGGGTTGGCACTACTGTAGGGAATACGCGCATCGACAACTTCGATAATTAAATCTACGCTGGGAAGTACTTGTTTTATTTCTTTTTGGGCCTTGTGCATATGCCCTGGATACCACTGAATGGTCATTAGCTTTAGTCTATACCGTGAACAATAGACGCTATTTTAAACGCTTCAGATAAATTAGAAAGAGATAAGCACAAATATTATCACCCCATAGAGATAAACCGATAAAATACAACTTGAAGAGCTTGAAAACAACAAGACTAAAACCTGCAATTTTCAGGATCTATGCTACATTTATAAAGACTTTTGTATAAATGAATATGAATAGGAATTCTATGAAAACCGAGCGTCGTCAGTTTAATCGAGTGGCATTTCGGGCTCCCGCAACCTTATCCATTAATGGCGAAATGGTTAAATGTGAAATATTAGACTTATGTCTACATGGTGTTCTTCTTTCATTAATTGATCAAAGCTCCCTTGATTTAGATAGCATTAGTCAATTAACCATACCGTTAGACGAAGAACATATTATATCAATGGAGATCAAGTTAACTCACCAAAATGGCTCCGAACTGGGATTTGAGTGCCAACATATTGATCTCGACAGTATCACACACCTCAGAAGGTTAGTAGAGCTTAACTTAGGTGATAGCAAGTTACTAGAACGAGAGTTTTCGGTTTTGATACAAAGCTAACTTAAAATATAAAAATGGTTTTCCACTTTGATTGAGCCGTTATAACTCACTCAACGCGGTCATCGCTTCTTCTAACCTAGAAACCCCAATTACACGTATACCATCTATGTTTTTCTTAGGTGCATTCGCAAGCGGTACTATTGCGGCTTTAAAACCGTGCTTTTTAGCCTCTTTTATTCGTTCTTGACCATTAGGCACCGGTCTTATCTCACCCGCTAAGCCAATTTCACCAAAAACAATTAACTCTTGCGGCAAAACTTGATTGCGTAAACTGGAGACAACTGCACTAACCAATGCTAGGTCTGCACTGGTTTCCATTACTCTAACTCCACCAACCACATTTAAAAAAACATCCTGATCATGACAAAATATACCACCATGACGAGATAATACCGCCAATAACATCGCCAGACGATTTTGATCCAGACCGACGGCAACTCGTCGTGGATTACCTAAATGTGATTCATCAACTAGCGCTTGTACTTCCACCAACAACGGTCGAGAACCTTCCCAAGTCACAGTCACGGTACTTCCCGCAGATGCTTGCTGATAACGAGATAAAAATATCGCAGAAGGGTTTTGTACTTCTTTAAGCCCTTCTTCTGTCATCGCGAATACGCCTAATTCATTAACCGCACCAAAACGATTTTTTACTGCGCGTAAAATACGATAACGACCATCTCTTTCGCCTTCAAAGTAAAGTACCGCGTCCACCATATGTTCCAAAACTCGTGGTCCCGCTAGCGCTCCATCTTTAGTAACATGGCCAACAACAAATAAAGCAATACCTTTTTGCTTGGCAAACCTAACTAATTGTGCCGTACTCTCTCTAACTTGAGCTACCCCACCTGGAGCAGATTGCAATAATTCAGTGTAAATAGTTTGGATAGAATCAATCACCATGACTTGTGGCTGAGTCGATTGAGCTGTTGCAATAATAGTTTCGACCTGAGTTTCAGTAAGTAAACTCAGTTTATCCCCAGTTAGTCCAAGCCGCTTGGCTCGCATTGAAATCTGTTGTGCGGATTCTTCCCCCGTAACATACACCGCATTGAGCTTTTCGCTTAAATAGCACATTGACTGTAATAAGATAGTTGATTTACCTATCCCTGGGTCTCCACCGATTAAGACAACCGATCCTGGGACTAGTCCTCCACCAAGCACTCTATCCAGTTCACTCAGGCTAGTTGGAATTCGTGCCGTGTCACTATGTTTTACTTCACTGAGTTTTTGTAATTGCTTTTCTGAACCAGCATAACCAGCAAATCGTGCATTTTGTGCCGGCTTTTTACTTTCAATCTGCTCAACCAAACAATTCCATTGCCCACAATCACTGCACTGTCCTGCCCATTTAGGTGATATTGAGCCACATTCATTGCAGACATATTGTGTTTTCATTTTAGACATTGTCTTATTATCCAGAATTATACTTTAAGCCGATACTTTCTTTTCATAAAGAGAGTGGTAAAATAAACTTAACCTCATTAACAGACATATAGCCGCATGACGAATAACACCCCAAATAAATCTGAAACAACTCCCCAGCCGCAAATTGTAACCAATCAGCAAGAAAATAACACTAAAAAAACAGAAGCATCAGTCAGTGAAAATTCGCCTAACAAAAAGCAGGCACCGGGGAT
>JAUIHB010000343.1 GCA_030432465.1 Gammaproteobacteria bacterium | reverse complement strand
TCAATAAGACGCAAAGGCTCAAAGGTTCCTGGTAAAATCCCAAAAATGAATTCGTGGGAGCTTTCTACAGATAATATTGTTAACGACTACATTGACGTATTTGAAATGGCAACAGAAATCGTTAATAAACTCAAGTCTAAAAAAGATCTGATTATTCAGGCAAAAGAACGATTCAATGTCTTGCCAAGATTTGAAGTGGTACTGTGGTTTTCTATGAATGAGGAACACTCAACGCCAGCAATAGGTTTCGAAGTAGAAACGGTAGAGTTTTTAGGTGAAATTGGTGCGTTCGTTGATATTGATACATACAAGCACTAGAGCAACAGAGCTAACAAGCGGCTGCTGTCGGACTGGTAAAAGCTCCGGCTTCGCCTCCACTTTTACCAGCCGCAGAGCCGGGCGTTATAAGCACAAGGACGTATGAAGCATTACAAAAGTCTCTTACTTAAAAAATTGGTCGATTCTGGGTGGGAATTGAAGACTCAAGATTCCGATACTGAGTGGTGGCTTGAAGAGTTGTGGGAAGTTGAATCTATTAAACAACAATATGGATATAGAGTGTATGTCTCTTTTTTAGTAGACCTACAGTATGAAGGAACAAGGAAATCCCAAGCTGTGTGGGCGATAGGGGCCGCTACAGAAATCCCAGAAAGCTATTCAAGCGAAGAACAGAATATATGTACTATGGATTTACAAAAAGGTAAATTCGACGAGAAGCTGTCAAGTTTCGTTGATAAGATTAACCATCATCGAAACAATATCGGCTTATAACAAAAAAATGCATGCGAATAAAAACACTCGCATGATTTGAGCGTTATATCAATCAAGGGGAGAAGAAAGAAAGCCTATGTGATTGGCCATACAGATATATCCAACCCCAATATCAATGGTTCAAAGACTACGATTAAACAACAAGACTATCGTCACGGTGAACGCTCTATCTATCACAATGGCAAATTGCTTAAAATGACAAAGAAAAATGGCGTCATTGCTCACGATGAAATCCAAGGACTTATCAAATAATGAAAATCAAAATCATTGTCTCAGGATTGTTCGCTCTAGCCGTTGGTGGGTTGATTACAGCATCTAAACTTCAACTTGAAGAAACTATTGTCAGCGCTCGATACGAGATGCTTGCCTGTGAAGGTTGTTATCATATGACTATCGAAAAAAGCAAAGGTGGATACCTAGATGGAGAGACGATTATTCCAATATCAAATACGATAGATGTCGAGCAATTAATTGATAGTATAGCCATAACAAAAGATCCGTTATGCCTTCGTGGTAAGCCTTATAAGTTTAATAGGAATCTGTTCGAGATTAACCCCGACGGAAAGCGATTTGAAGTGACAGAAAAAGTAAGTCCAATAGTTTGTTCTGACCTTTAATTGTAGTAAATCTTATTAAATACAGAGTTGACATAACCGTGAAGCTAAGTAAGAAAAAACAAAGGGAGTCATGCCTATTGTATAATAAAAAATCTACTCTCAATTTTTTTAATCATTCCCTGCTACCTTCTCTTTTAATTTTTGTCACTGGGTAACTGACACTTCGAGCATGTTTGATGGCATCAAACTGTTCACTCACTTCCTTGAGCGTTTGTAAGAAGGCTTCGGAGTAGTTTTTATTATGAAAAATCGTTTGTCTATTTCGACCACGATCGATCATATGGTGGAAGGCTCTTTCATAATCAATTCGAGTAGGTCTTGGTATATAAACCCATTATATAAACCCATTATATAAACAACATATTATTATACAATAGACATGCCCCCTTATTTCTCTTTCAAGCATTTCTGTTATTCAGGAAAAAATAATGAATACATAAAAGAGTTGTCTTTTATCGGGTAATCATATATGTCCATGATTATTTGCTTGAAAGCCCTTGTTAGCTAGCCTTACGCATAGCTATTATTTTTTTCGTTTGTACTATACAACTTTCCATAAACTCATTACGGAATGATTCTACATCAGTTTGCAATAGCTCTAACTCCGAATTTTTGATGATAGCTTTATTAAGGGTGCTTTTGTAAGCAAGCCTTATCTCATCTTCTGTATTTTGATCGATTAATTGTTTATTAAACTTTGCTTTAGTTTTAATTTTGTATATTACATCATTAATTATTTCTTCTTTATTTTTCTTAAAAAGATGCAAATCTATCAAGGCAGTCCACGTCACCATACAACTAAACTCTGCTTCAATAGTAGCGCTACTTTTGGCTTCACTATCACTCTGAACATTGGCGATAGTACTATTATTTATTATCTTGCCTTGCTTATTAGGTAAAGTTGATTGATTTAAACGACATGTTTTATTCCAAGATATGCACGAATTACCACATGGCTGTCCCTTCTTACAAACTTTTGCAATAGCGCTTGTCGAAAGTAGAAGAAAAATAAAAGATACAATAACAATCTTCATAAAACCTACTGGGCTAGCTAACAGTTGATTGAATGCAATAAATCTCATTAATATTCAAACGACTGTTTAACTGCATGTCTATTTTTTGATTATTATAAGATGCTTACCTAACTTCGCGGTTATGTCAAGACTCCGTATTTAATAAGGTTTACTGCAATTAAATACAAGCATACTTTTTATTCCTGTTAAAAATCAATAAGTTTCCATCTCATGTTGTTGGGTTTCGCAACCTACTTAACCCA
Organism: Gammaproteobacteria bacterium; assembly: GCA_030432465.1. Classification (GTDB taxonomy): domain Bacteria; phylum Pseudomonadota; class Gammaproteobacteria; order Enterobacterales; family Kangiellaceae; genus Aliikangiella. The sequence continues at coordinate 1,459 of JAUIHB010000343.1, read as the reverse complement.
AATTATCGAGTTTTATTTTTGCCAGAAGAATCAGCTTTCCTTGTTTAAAAATTTGACCATAAAGCGACTACCCGAAATTAAATTGTATTATCCAACGAGGAAATCCCGTTAAAATTACTTTCCAATAAGTTGTGATAATGGTATTCCTGCTTCGTTTTCAACTTTTTTATATTCATCTTCAACATGCATTAATAAATTTCCCAGAGTCATTAAATACTCTTCTTGATCTTCAACATTTCTTAAAGCCTCACTTTCTAATAATGCTTGATTAAATTTTATTGCATCTAGAATAGCTTGAACTACTACAGGTGCCATATTATTACTGATATTCATTATGCTATCTCTTTTATTAAGTTTTGAGCCAGACTATTTAGTAGCTGTTTAAATTGACTCAATGGCATATCAAATGCTGGAGCAATAGTATAGTGTTTTGCTCCAAGAGCGATATTATAACCATCTTCTACTATTGCTAGACCGGATGGTACGTCAGTCCCATTTTTCTTAAAAATAGTGATATCAGATGGCCTGACTTTTCCATTATTTCGAACAATTTTTTGTTCTACCATGCTAAATATTGGTTCTTTACTGCTTAAATTTTTTGCACGCCATAAGTTGACAGGTACTTTACCATCAAAGTATTTTTCGATATCTCCAGCATCTATCAGTATTTCTTTTAGGTTTTTCATAGGCTTGTTCATTTTTAGATCTTAAAATATGTGACTCTTATTTACTGTATATTAGAAGGTATTCCCAAGATTAACTTCATTCGATACTTTATACAATTTTACTTTGCTATAAATGTAATCCAATAACCCTCCTAACAGAAGGGTTTTAATTGGGACTTAATCACTCATTGACACAACACTTTTCGATAATGCGGAAGGACATCATTGTCTTTGTGTTGCTCAAAAAAATTGGTGACGACATTGGGCATGTGTAGGTTTAAATATTTGACGCTTTCAAATGTTTCTGGTTGATAGTTTCGGTTGTTGATGGGTTGGTCGTATTTTAGGAGTAAGTTTTCCAGTGCGGCTTCGGTGTGATACAAGTTACAACAGATGTTGTAAATAACTTCGCGTTGATAGTCGCTGTTGAGTTCATAAATATGATGCATTAAATAGTCGGATGTGAAGCCGTTAATGTTTCTAACTTTAAATAAGGTTTCGATTAATTGTTGTTTACGACTTAATAATTTCATGGGCTTTCCTTTTTCTCAAAAATAAAAATCTTCAGTTAATTTTTTAAATGCTAGTGGTTGACATAATGACTGACTGAAAAGCGCAAACGTTCTTTCCATAAGCGTTCGTCCAGTTCCTCAAACTGGGTTGTGATGAAAAAATTTACGGATTACCAATTTGTGATTAACTTTTATTTCGGGTGCTAATCAGCGGTGAGGTTAATCTCACTTTTCATCTGAAACTTGGAAAATCGGTTTTAAATGCTTTTAGTTAACTGTAAA
>JAUIHB010000019.1 GCA_030432465.1 Gammaproteobacteria bacterium | reverse complement strand
TATTGTTGCAAATAGACAGATATCATTAAATCAGAAATACTGGATAAAATACCTCAGTAATTAACGATTGAACGTGTAGGAAATTGACAGTAAAGTGAGTGTCTGTAATTGGTTTGTTTAGTTATCCAAGTCTATATTCACTTGGAAATTGACAGCAATGTGAGTGTCTGGAATTGTTTCTTTATGATAATGTGATGAGCAATTTTTTTGCGGCAGTGGCTTCACATGGTTTTACTGGATTAGAGTTTGTTGAGGTATACCCTGCACTTTAAAATCAAGAGCTGTGTTTTTGAGTAAAACTAACCGACGCTAACAAACGTTAACAATATTCTGCTACTTAGTTTACTTACTCCTGTTTGATTTAATTCAATCACAGCTTTCATTAACTAAGGTATAACAAAAAAATACTTTATTTAAAATTAAATAGCATTCAATTGTTCAACGCTACGCATTAAACATAAATACATAGCCGTTAATCAGCGATCGCCATTAAACAAAAAATGTTAAACAACTGAAAGAAAATGTCAGTAGAAAATACACAAAAGAATTTGCAAAAATATCTCAAATTTAGTTGTACTTTTTATGTACGTTTTTCAAGTGCTTGTGCTACTATCTATAACGCTAGTGGTTGGAGATGGTCTGGCAACTCGTTTGGTTTATTTAACTTTTTAAGCAATATGAAAGCAACTAAACGAGTAAAAGTTAAAGACCGCCAATCCTAAAATCAGCGGCCACCTTCGGTCGAGTGTTCGAGCACTCAGTCGAAGATTAGCCATAGTTTCACTCTACGCAGGAGTAAAAACGATGACGTACGTCCATTGTACAACGGCTTCGCCCTTAGCGCGAGTCCAGTTTCCCAAGCACTGCATTTTTATCGCAGTATCAAATATTCAATATAATCAACTGGTTATCACCTGTTTAGCGATCTTACGATTAACCTTTTGTTATCGGAAGAAAAAGTCCGGCGATTTTCAAAGCATTTAAAACCTATTTTCTATCAATAGACCCCAGTTTCAGATAAGAAGCGAATCTTCAGTGAGCAAGCTCACCTGCTGAGTAGCACCTCAAAGAAAATTAGTTTTCTTTGTTCGTTTTTTATCATAACCCCGTTTGGGAACTGGACAAACGCATAGGAAAAGTGGAAATGCTTTTAAGTCTCCGGATTCGATCACTAGCACTTAAAACTATTTATTATTTTTTGACAAAGGAAACTAAAAATGACAGGTACCCAAAAAGCTAACGAGTTGAACACTGCAATCATTAAAACCAAAGATATTCTGGGATTTTCTGCAGATTATTTAATGCATAACCTATACGAACTCAATTTTGAAGAACAGCGGCAAGTGCTTTATAGTTTGTGTGGTAATTTATATTTAGCCGAACATGATCTACATTTAATTGTTAACCACAAAGCCAAGCTCGATAAAATTAGGAACTATCAGCCAGAGTCTTTTCGCAGTATTCAATATTTAACGCTCGATATTAAAAAAATTGTCTCGGAATTTTCTGAAAAACAAAAAGACAATCAAGAGTTTTTGCATTATCGAAATATATTGACCTCGCTGTCTGCTTAGCGGATAAGCCCTCCATATTGGAGGGTTTGGTTACTTATTTATGAGCAATCAACAATATGCAGATATCATTATAATTGGTGTTGGTTGGCTGACAGTCAAATTTTAACTAATGTTATTTGTTGCAGTTAGTATAAAGCTTATGGCCTGACCATTATGTATAGTAAGTAATATACTCTAACCAAGCTTCAAGCAAATGCCTGAAGTCTTCAAAGCCACACTCTGCTTGGTGTTCTTGATCGTAGAAATCCGCTTCACCTATAGATTCATTATCAATAGGAAAGTCATCGAAGCTATGATTGACAGTGTGAGCACTGACTTCTACTTTCTGCCGATCCAAGTAGAGTTCAAAGTCTTGGCCTGTATAAATAAACTGCGATTTTGAACCTTGAGTAATTGACTGCATTTCATTGAATAGTTTTTGGCATAATGATGAATTATGCGCAACCTCTTCACTGAGAAAGCGAGCAAAAGCTTCGTGTCCCATTGATAGTTTTGCCTGTGCATTGCCATAAATATCTCGACTAAACTGATAATCCAAAGAGTGTATTCCTTGAGTTGTTGGGGAGAGTTTACGTAAAAATAATACGCTGCATATTATACATTAAACAAATTAACGCAAATCAATAAAGCAATATTATTGAAAAGCAATACTATTGAGTTTTTATAAGTTGCTCAAAAAACTGATGAGAAAGGATAAATGAAATTTATGTTATTACTAATCCATGAGAAACTTGGTTATTAAAAGAAACTTGGCTATTAAAAGAAACTTGTAGCAAAATAGAGCTGTGGTAATATTGAAATTGCTCCTGTGTTTAACAACTGTCGATTGTTTTCACGGGTGGCATGTAGCCGCATTGCCACAATATCCAAAAGGTGGTGCGGTATTAGGCGCGGGCGGTTAATTGACTGCCCATATGCTGTCCCCCCGATGGTTCAGCCTGAGGGGGTTTCCCCATGGGAGGAGACGGATCTTGTTGGTGACAATTCAATTTCCTATTGCTGATGCCCGTGAGTTTTCGGCGTTACCTGATTTACGGCTTAGTCTGCCTGACTGGCCTGAGCCTGAAACCTCTATTGATCCGCAGTTTGTTCGCTATTTTGGTAAAGCTATTGAGCGTGTTGGAGAACCCGACGAGGCATGGCCCGATGAAATAAAATTTGTTAAAGCGACACGAGGACTACGTTTCGATCGGCTTGAAACTCGACACTCGGGAAAACTAGGACGAAGATTTAAGCCTCGATGTGCTTTCCGGCGACTGTTTTGTGATGGAAGAGCTGTCGCTAGAGTTGAAATAGGTATTACACACCGAAAATCAGTATCTCCACTAATGCAGTTATCATTAGAAGAAGTATTTAGTATTGTTCGTGATATTGCTGAAATTCCGACAAAGGTTTTTAACCCAACTGGCACTGATAAATTTCGCCCGATTCTTTCACAAGGTAAACATCTGGCGCGTCTGTATGCTCAAGCATCGATGAATAATAAAATATCCGATAAAAATAATAGCGCTAATCAAACTCTTGGGTTTCAATTGGTTGAAGCTGGTGATCCAGTGATTTTAATTGAAACGAACTCTGATGAAATGTTATTCGACGATATAACCAATAATAAAGGGATTACTATTGTAAAAAGCACATCTATCAACGGTGCAAAGGCTTTGTTCTGCCGCTTAAAAGTTGCGGTAGGAATTGTTTCTGTGTGGATTATACAAAAAGGTAATGCAACGGAAGGACAATTGCGTAGTTTGCGTTTATGTCTTACCAGGCTTCATGCAGAAAGAGAAGTGCTTGATTTAATTCTTAAACAAATACACCGAGGGAGATTATTGAATCCTTCTTCTGAGAAAGCTGTTGATTTGCTGGATCAGTATTTTAATGAAAGATTAAAAGTAATAAATCGAGATAACTGGGGAGGTATGAAACAATCGGAAATACTTGCAGCATTTGATGCAACAAAAGCGGTTGTTCGCCCAGCTATACGGAAGCAGTTAATTAAAAGGTATGAGGGAGGGCGTTTACAGGTATGGAAAAAAATTCAAGCATTTCAAGAAGAGCGGCAAGCAATCCGTTCAGTTAAAGTAATCAAGATAGAAAAAGGAGGAAATATGGTTGATCAATCTGTTAATATCAGCGGCTCTGGCGGAGTAGCGAATGTTACCAATGTTGCTAATGTTGCTAAGTACATGTCAAATGTAACCACTACAGTTAACAATAACCTTGCCGAGTCAAATGCAGATAATGAAGTTAAAAACTTGATAAAAGCATTATCTAAAGAAATTGAATCTGTTGCATCTAAAGCTGATCCTGCACAAGTAAAAAAATTAGGTAAAAACTTAGAGGCTTTGAGTAAGGAAGCGGCCACTGATGAGCCTGATCGTCAATGGTATGAGGTAAGTCTTACTGGCATTATGGATGCAGCTAAAGCAGTTGGTTCTGCTGCTGAGCCTGTTTTAAAAATAGCTAAAAAACTTGCTGCGATTTTATTAGTGTAACAATATCATTTTGAATTAAATGATAGAAGGCTTAGCTTTTTTATTAATGTTATATTATCTAATCATTAACATGAGGTAATAATGAAAAGTAAAGCTAGAGCATTTGCTATTAAAGCACACAAAAATCAAAAGTATGGTGACTTGCCTTATTCAGTTCATCTTGATGAAGTTGCAAAGATTGTAAAATCTTATGGTGAAACGGCTGAGGTAGTCGCTTTTTTACATGATGTCGTTGAGGATACTCAGGTTACACTTCAGGAAATTGAGGATATTTTTGGAAGCTTTGTTTCTAAGTGTGTAGAAATTTTAAGTGATGAACCCGGAGAGACAAGAAAAATTAGAAAGTCTGCTACCTATCAAAAAATGTCTAAGGTTTCAGGTGAAGAAACACTTGCTTTGCTAGTAAAAGCTGCAGATAGATTAGCAAATATGCGTTCTTGTATGAAAAATAAAAACCAAAGGCTGCTGGATTTATATCTTTCAGAATATAAAATATTTAAACTATCGATTTATCGACCTGGCTTGTGCGATGAAATTTGGCTTGAGCTGGATAATATTAATGCGAATAACTAAACGAGTAATTAAATTTATCTATAGTATATTTTTTACAATAGTGTGTTGATTGATACTAGAATTTTTTTTGAACTAGTATCGATTGAATATATACAGCCATATCATTCAAAATGGTGTACTTCTTTTTATGTGTTTATTGCAGGCATCTTGTGCGATTTGCTTTCTCTGGGTAAAGTCTCCATTGATAATTACAACTTTTTCTTTGGGTAAAATTTCATATAAGCGATCGAAAAACTGATTAGAAGATTTGGGAAGATAACGTACAGAATCGCTAATCCAAGGTATATCAGGCTGGCATAATAAATATAAATCATATTCTTGTTGTTCACAAAAAGTTGCTAACTGATCACTGCAGCGATTAAATAAAAACTCGCTCCAAAGAGCGCTGACTTTTGCTCCAGTATCAACAAATAATAGCTGTTGAGCTGATTTGCTGGCAATGTTTTCATTAATCGCTTGTCCTTTGGCAATGGTATAAAGATCTTCCTGTTTGATTTCTCTATTGATATTTTCTAGAAAGGTACGAGCATATTCTGTTACATATGCGGCATCAAATGTTTTAGCAAGCCACTTAGTTAATGTAGATTTACCACTACTTTCTGGGCCACAAATACAAATACGTTGACGAAAGAAATGTTGTGCTGGTGATATTAAATAATCAAAATTTTCTGAGAAATTTTCTTTTATTTTTGTCGCTGAAATATTACAGTAAGATCGTTTGGGATCAACCGGTACAAAATTTGAATCGAGTATTTTCGCAAGTTGAATACCGTAGTACTCAGATGCGAAAATAATATCTGGAATAAAGGGTAAAATTTTGAGCAGGCTATTTTTCCATATGTTCCAAAAATCTTTTGCCTGCGATGGATCTTGAGGGTTATGATCGTGTAGAGCAATAAAAGTAACTTCAGGAAATATCTGGCTTAACCAATCTATGCGTTTTGTAACGGATATATTTTCATCAATAATTGATTCAACAATAACAATCAATTTATCGACAGACTGTTTAGAAAACTCAATTAAGTATTGGTGTCCTTGGTGAGGTGGATAAAACTTTCCTAAAATCATACCTGTGGTCATATGAATACCTCACCTAATAATTTGTCGACATACTGATTAAGATAAGCCTGATCAATTTTAGGAAAAGACAGCTTTAAACATTGAAGAAGTCGTATGGTTTTCTGGTTGCTTATTTGGGTGTTGGTCATTTTGAAGAGACGCCAGGGATCATTATCTTTTTCTGTGAATACATATTTAGTTGAATATCGGTTTAAACTGTTACTTAACATTTTTGCATTTATAGCCGTTGGGTTATTAATATGAAAGTATTCTCCGTATGTATGACGAGATAGCTTTAACATGGCTTGTGCTGCAAAATCTATAGGGGTGAAGTCTATCAAGCTCTTATCGCTTAACTGGTCCAAATCTGGATATGTTTGAATTGTTTTATTAAACCAATCCTCTTGTGAAAAAATATCTTCAGATAATGCTGAGGTTAACAAGCCAAAACGAAATATATTAGCTTTACACTGCCGAATTATTAGCTGCTCAGCAAGCCACTTACTTTGCGCGTAACCTCCGTATAAGTGACTAATATTAGACAGATTGTTTTCTTCTGAAATAGGTGAATGCTTAAGGTTTGAGTCAACGACCAGAGATAAGGTTGATGCGTAATGAAATTTTTTATTTTGGCCATACATTAATAATTGTAAAACATGATAACAACCCATCACGTTAGGTAAAAATAGTTGTTGAATATTTTTTAGCAAACTAACATCGGCAGCACAGTGATAAACTTCACTCACTTGATTACAGAGCATTTCCCAAAGTTCTTGTGACAAACCTAAATTTGGCTGGCAAATATCACCAATAATAACTTTAATATTTTGAGTTTCAATAATGCGCTCTGGTTTATCTCGAACCAGACAGTAAACTGTTCGATTTTCATGAGCTAACAGTTTTAGTAATTGTTTTCCGAGGTTGCCTGTTGCACCCGTAATAAGAATAGCATCATTAACCACTTTACGATTGTGGATGGGCTGACTGAGCAGGTTTAACGCTGGAATATGTTCTATTAATGGTAATAATTCAGAAGTTTCTTTGGGTTTTATCGGACAATCTTTAATTAAAGCCATTAAGTTATTGCTGTAATAAAGTTGCTCAGCATTTACCTCAAAACCTAACTGTTTAGCGTGATAAATTAACTCAACTATTTGGAGTGAGCTAATGCCTAAATCATGTAAACTAAGTTGTGAAGATGAAAGGGAGTGTTGAGTAAAGTTTTCTAATAACGAAAGTAATACTTCTTTGGGAGCACTAATATTCACTTTATTTAAAATGGCTGTTGGGTCAATTTTATTATGAGAGTTCCTTGGTAGGCTCTCATAGAGAAAAAACTGTGTGGGTATCATCCAGTCAGGTAAAGTAACACTTAAATGATTTTTCAATTCACTTTCTAAATCTGATGTATTTTTTTTTGTAAGGAGACTGAATGCAGCGCAAAGAGTATTTTGTAGTTTAAAAACAAATACTTCATTAATTTGAGGATATTCTTTCAGTTGTAATTCAATTTCCTCTGGACAGAGCAGTTTTCCGTTAAGTTTAAATTGTCGATCAACACGACCAATAAATTCATAACGCTCTTCGGATATTTTTTTCACTAAATCGCCTGTGCGATAAGCTTTTTGTTGTTCAAATTGGATAAAGCGAAATGATTGCTCACCTTTAAGATAACCATTTGCTATTCCTTTACCTGCAATGATTAGTTCTCCTGTATTTCCGAGCAATATTTTTTTTAATGAGGAATCAACAACAAAATACTCTAAATGTGCTAATGGTTTACCAATTTCATTGTAACACCACTTTGCTGCATCAACTTTAATAATACTACTGCAAATTGTTGTTTCTGTTGGTCCATAAACAACAAAAACATCTTTGATTTTTGCCCATGCAATGAGTGCTTTTTTATCGCAGACTTCACCACCGATAATAATGGTTTTTAGTGCTTGTGGAGCCTGTTGTGGATCCATAAATGGAAGTAAAGCCGCAGGTAAGTCGACATATTGAATATTTAGTTCATCCATTGTCATCAATATATCTTTGGTTTGTTTTTGCGATGGAATTATCAATGTACCACCAGATAACAAGGCAACCCAGATATCAGATATAGCGGCGTCGAAACTTAAATCATGTAACCATAAACAGCGTGTTTGGTTGTCCACTGAGAACTGTTGGATTTGTTGTGCAATAACGTGTGGCAAACCTTCGTGATTGACAAGAACTCCCTTAGCTTTTCCCGTTGAGCCTGAGGTGAAAATAATATAGGCGAGATCGTCATCGTTATTCTGAACTATTTTTACATTCTGATTTGATGTTTGGGAATTTTGCTTTTCTAAAGTATTAACAACCATTGCCTGCTCAGATTGAATCTGAAAATAATGAGTACTATCACTAAGAATAAAAGTGGCTTTACTATCAGTTAAAATAGATTTTTTACGCTTTTCAGGCAAAGTTATGGAACAAGGGATATATGTTGCACCGATCATCCAGCAAGCGATTTTGGCGATAACAAAATCAGCATTTTTAGGAAAATGCAGTAATACGCGACTACCCGATTGAGCGCCAGAATTTTGTAATATGTTAGCAATAGTTATTGCCTGCTGCCAAAGCTGCCGGTAAGTCAACTGGTTTAGCGTATCGGCTGTATAATCTTCAATTGCAACCTGTTTACCATATTGGGTTACGATAGTGTTGAGTTGATTAATCAAAGTTTTATATAATCCTGTGTCGCATTGCCAACAGAGCGATTGTCGACATTTATTGCGCCGCGATTAAGTTGCATATCATTAGTGTCAACTAAACGAAAGTCGACGCTAAAACGAGTTAAATGGCAAGTTTGTTTAAGCGTTTGATGAAAGTGTGCTGCACTGAATAGCAATTGTTCTCCTTGTCGGCTGGAGAAGCCAACTTTTTTTCCTACACTGACTTCTGTTGTTATTTGTGGATATTTAGCCGTTAATCCTGTTTCTTTTTGTTGCCAACCAATTTTTTTATCCCAGTTTTTCAGACACCACTGTTGATAGTCAAATACTTCTGAATCGTTTGGTACAGCTCTAATAAACCAATCAGGATAAATTTCAAAAGTCTGTTCTTGTGTTTGATCATGTAATGGAATCCAACCAACAATTGTAGACTGCGGGTGAGCATACCAAGTATCTCTATGTGGATAGTAAACAGCGGCAGCTTCGGGCTTTTGATGACCGTTATGTCGAATAGCTCTTAACCTTAGTGGCTCAAACAGTGTATTGTCTGGAGAAAACCCCAAGCTTAAAATAACATTTCGCAATAAATTAATGTAATAATCATTAGTAAATAATTGTCGCCGAATTTTTTCATTGCTGCAAAAAAGTCTGCATCGTTCAACTTGTCATGAAGTTTGTCTAACTCATTCGTATTAAAGCATTCGATGAGTAATTGAGTAACTGACTCTGCCAAAACTTGTGATTCGTTACTTGGTGTGAGCTTGTATATGCACCCTTGATGAATTTTTTCTCTCAATGAGTTATTGTTTGTTGGTGTTTGAGTATGAATCATTTTTTTTGGCCTATTACAATACATCGAGGGCTATCTAATGTTAATGGATTACCGAATAGGTCGCCGAATATTTGAACGTTAGATAGCCCAGCTTTTTCAAAAAAATAAGCGAGCTGGTAAGGTTGATATAAACAAACTTCACTCTCGTAGATTATTTTTTCTCCATCAGCTAAAAAATAGCACCATTCTTTTTGCAGTATATTGCGCTTAAAATCTATGCAACTATGTCTAATTAAAGTAATGTCTCGATCATCTTTTTTGAGATGTGTGACGACATCTTTTTGAAAGTGTTTAAATAGTCCTGGTACATTCATAAAATCTAACGCATAAAAACCACCTGACTTTAATGACTCCGCACCTCTGAGTATCATTTGATAATTATCCGAGTCGGATTCTGCATAACCAAAACTAGTCCACCAGTTAATAACAAGATCTACGGGATTTGGTGTTTTAAATTTGAATGCATCATCGCAAAAAAGGTCTAGATTGAGATTTTTTTCTTGAGCTTTTTGCTTTGCAAGCTCTATATAATCACTGATTAAATCAACTGCTGTGACTTGATGTGCTTCTGCTAAATCAATGGCAAGACGGCCTGTACCGCAGCATTGATCAAATATCGCTTGCCCCGGTTTTAATTGAGCGTATTGACGTAAAAACTGATAAGTATTTTGGGCTTCTGTTGGATCTTTATTTTCTAATAAAATATCTGCGAGATTTTTATCATATAATTTTTTCCACCAAGGTGTATCTTCCATAATTATCTTATCCTACGGAGTTAAGGTTAAAGTTTTCTTTAAGTGCTGAAAAGGATAAAAGCATCATTAAAACTGGATCCATTTTTTTCTGATTTTGGATGCTGCTATTTGCCCAAATATTAAACCAGTTAAGTACTTTTTTATAGTCAAAGACATCATCATTTTTCAAACGAGATATTCGTTCATGAATTAATTTTTTACTTTTTACATTTAATCCTAATGCCAGCGGTGGTGCAATAAATGGATGTTTAGGGCGCTGGCACAAATAGTCAGGTAAGGTGTCTTTTAATGCTTTTCTAAGTAAATATTTACTGGTTGTTTTATATAGTTTTTTTTGCGTGTCAGTATTCGTAGCAAAATCAAATAAATAGTGATCTAAAAAAGGTAGTCTGCCTTCAATTGAAAATGCCATTTCCATTCCATCCCCAAGCGTTTTTAAAATATAGTTGCCCAATGCTAATTTTATCCACAGTTGATTAGCATTCTGGCTTGGGCTCAGATGATTATCGGATAACTCATTAAAATTCATCGTGTAATTGTTCACGTGAGTAAGAAAATCCATTTTAAGTAATGGATGTATTTCTTGGCAAAATGCAATTTTTGCTAATAAAAAGCTAGGAAAAGGTGATTGTTTTTGCTGATCGGGTAACATTAAATTAAGTTGTAATGGATACTGTTGTTGGAGTTGCTCAAGGAGTGCTATGTCTTGTTTTTCATGTTGCAGGTAATCATAATGAATGTGGGCGTAACCCATGAAAGCTTCATCTGCGCCTTCTCCGGACATGACAACAGAGTGTCCATCTTGGTGGACTGCTTTATTGAGTAAATATTTCCCTGTGTACTGACCATTAATGGCTAGCCCTTCACTATAATAAGCAGCCTCATCAATATTATTAATTAAATCATAGTTTGATACTTTAACCTGATGGATATTAAAACGGTTCTCTTCGGCAAATTGTTTTGCTTGAGAGTATTCATCGTACCCGTAGCCTTCAAATGATACGGAATAGCAATCAATGGGACGATTAATAAATTGAGAAGCAATTTTTAAAATTGCGCTAGAGTCTAAACCACCACTTAGAGTGAAGGCTACCGGTTTGCGATGAGGTATTCTTATCTTAACTGCCTCGGTCAATCTTTCTAGTAAACATGATTCATCTTGTTGAGGGGAGTTAAATGTGACTTGCCAATATTGTTTTATTGATATTTTATTATTCTTGAATACTAGCAGATGGCCTGGTGGTAATTGTTTTATACCCTCAAATAAACTGCTGTCTGGTAATAAATATTGATGAGAAAAGCTTTGTTGTAGGCCCGATAGACTCCACGAGGCGTTAAATCCTGAAGCAAACAAGGCTTTTGCTTCTGAGCCGATATACAGGCGATCATTTTGTTGTCCATAAACCAATGGTTTTATGCCAAAGCGATCTCTGACAGCAATTATCTTGTGCTGCGTTTTATCCCAAAGTACCAATGAAAACTCGCCGCGTAAATGTTCAACAAAATGCATACCGTAATGTTGATAAAGTGCTAGAACAAGTTCACTGTCACTATGAGTTTTAAAAGTATAGCCCAGTGATTGCATTTTTTTACGTAAAATAGCGTAAGGGTAAAGTTCACCATTAACAACAGCGACCAATTTATTATCTGTGCTGATTAACGGTTGCTTGCCATCGATGGGAGTACTTTCAATGGCTAATAGGTTATGCCACATCAATAAATTTTTTGAGTGTAAATATCCGTGGCCGTCAGGTCCTCTATGAGATAATGTGTGAGTTATTTTTTCAACAAGTGACCGTTCGATATCGCGTTTGTTGTCAGCAAGAACAAGAAAACCACACATTAATCAGCCCTTAAGAAAACTTTTTTCTGACTTTCTTCAAAGGCATCTAAAAATGCTTCGAGCGCATAACTTTCACCCAAAAACTGATTGAGTAGAGTAGCTTTTTTTTGAATAAAATGAAGCGCTTGATCAAAAGTGGAATAATTCATACCTTTGATAGTTAGACGTTTGTATACAACATCAGCTAAATTTAGTTGGCTTTGAAAAGGAGAACGGCTTTTGATTATAACTAAACCGCCGGGGTTAACTTGATCTAAAAGTAGCTCATCGTTTATTAATGAGGTAATGATCAGAACATCGCAGGGGGTATCGGTTTTTAGGCTGATATTTTGATAACCATGTTGCTGAAGAATTAATAAACACAATTGACTGATGCGATCACTTCCGTTAATAACAATTTGACTATTTATAGGTATTTCAGCATGTAGAATAGATAGCATGGCTGCAACAGGCTCTGCATAGGCCGCAAGCTTATCAGAAATAGAGTCGTCGATCGCATATATTTGTTTCTGGGAGACACGAATGTATTTTGCGAAAGCGCCGTCTTGATGAATGCCCAATAATTGTGTTTTACCGCATAGATGAAAATCATTTTGCCTGCAATGCAGGCATCGCTCGCAGGTAATTACAGGGTTAACAGCGACACGCTGACCAACTTTTAATCGTTTGGATAGAGAGCCAAGCTTGCTGATCTCGCCACAGAATTCATGGCCTAACACACGGTTATTATCTACTGCTATTTTACCTTGTGCAGCTAAGACATCTGTGCGGCAGACGCCAGCGAGTCTGACCTTTAAAATGACATCATCATGATTACAAATTTCAGGTGGTTCAACATGACTTACTTGCGGTATTCCATTTTGGGTAATGAGTGCTTTCAACTGACTTGTCTCATCGTGATTATCCTTATATGGGATTATAGCGGAAGTGTCAGGAGAAACTCTAGACGAGGAAGCCTGATTTTTTCTTTGTGATTGAGTCATTTAATATTCTATTATGAGCGTTTGCAGAATAATAATCTCTAACAGTAACAACATTTAACGGTAACAAGAGGTATAGCATGAAGGTAACAGGTATTTTTGAAATTAATCTTGAAGCGCAAGAGGATGAAGGCTTTTCTTCTGGAAGAATGTTGATTAGCAAAAAATATTCCGGTGAGCTTGAGGGAAGCGGTATTGGTCAAATGTTGAGTAAAAGAACGGAGTCAGGTATTGCGGTTTACTGTGCGATTGAAGAGTTTGTGGGAAAGGTTAAGGATAAAAAAGGAGGATTTACGTTGTTACATAACGGTTACATGTCGAGTGAGAAACAAGAACTAGTTATTAATATTGTTGAAGGCTCTGGTTGTGATGAGTTAAAAGGCATTAAAGGAAGTTTAATGATTACCCAAAATGAGGGGATTCATCATTATGAGTTGGCTTATGAGTTTGATTAAAAGTAAAATTCAATGAGATAGCTTGGAATGCCTTTAAATCTTTCATTTCAAGCTATCTCACCTGTTTAAATTTTTACTGTTGATTGCCTAAAGTAAAATTGAATTCTTTAGGTGGCTTTTTGTTCATTAAATGTTCAACAAAATAATCCCATCGCTTGCGAATAAAGTAATCACTATTATTCAGGTTATGATGCTGATTGGGAAAAATCAGGAGATCAAAATCTTTATTCGCTTTTATGAGTCCGTCAACTAATTGCATTGTTGCTGCGGGGTTAACATTTTCATCGAGTTCACCGTGAGCCAGTAAAAGCTTTCCTTTAAGCTTTGCTATGGACTCAGGGTTGAGGTTGGATTGTTGATCATAAAAGTCATTAACCGGATAGCTTAGCCAAGTTTCATTCCATCCAGTTTTATCAATACGAAAATCATGATTACCAGAAGCGGCTACACCAACTTTAAAGAAGTCAGCGTGGCGAAACATTGCTTGGGCGGTATCGTAGCCACCAGCAGAAAAACCATAAATTCCAACGCGATTGATATCCATATATTCTCGTTGTTTAGCTAACTGTTTGATGGCAAAAACGTGATCGTCTACACCGCCAGCAAGATTTTGATAACTGGTTTCGTGAAAGGCTCTATCGCGCTTGCCTGTTCCACGCCCATCCATTTTTATCACAATAAATCCAAGCTCTGCGAGAGCTGATTCTTGTCCGTAGTAGGACCAATAACTTTTGGGTGTAAAAAAGCCATGAGGACCCGTATAAGTTGCGTTAATAATGGGATAACTTTTACTTGGATCAAAATGACTTGGTTTATAAATGAGGCCATATAATAAAGTCTCATTGTCATCTGCGGTTAGTGAAAAAGGCTCGGGGGGATGCCAACCACTAGCTGAAAGTTGGGAAACGTCAGGGTTGCCCAATGCCATTAGTTTATCGCCTGTTTGAGCTGATTTGAGTTGATTAATTGGAACCTGATTAACGGATGAATAAGTATCTATAAAATAATCAAATTTGGGTGATAAGGAGATATCATGATTATACGCCTCAGGGGTTAACAGGGTTTGATTTTTTCCAGACAGATCCACTCGATATAAGTAGCGGTAGTAAGGATCGGCAGACTTTCGCGGGTCATCTGGGTTGAGCTGTATTTCATTAGAAAACTCTCCCGATGCTTCGAAATATAATTGTTGTCGCTCTTTATCAATGCCTTTTATGGAGCGAACAAAGCAGTCACATTGAGTAATTTTATTGAGCGGTTTTCCTGTGGATAGCTGATATCGGTACAACTGCTGTTGGCCGCTACGTTCGCTGCTCCAGACTAATTGATCCAACTCAGGGAGAATATAAATTTGTTGTACCCAGGGATCAATATATTTTTCGTTATTTTCTTTGACGATTAAGCGCGTGTGTTGCTCTTGTGGATCATATTCATATAATGCAAAGGATTTATTCGCGCGTTCTCTAATAATGAAATAAAACCGATTATTGGCTGATTCCTACCAGCCCCAGATAGGACCTCCATAATAAGTTTGTATGGATTTTGGTGCATCTAATACCTGATAAGTTAGCGAATCAAGTTTCACTTCGATGATGTCACCATAGGGAATGTTTTTATCGCCTGCCAGCGGGTAATAATAACTAAACAAACGAGGTCTTAAACCATTTCCTGTTACCGATTGGATCAGGTGGAGTTTTCCAACATTCTTACGATCGAGCTTGTGAGTAATCAGTGACTTGCCATCAGGTGACCAATAGAGGCTGAGCTCCGGCTTAATAGTATCTGGATCTTGATTGACCTGATATCGAGGGTTTGCATTATTAACCGCGTAAGGTTGTTCTTCACTACCATCAAAGGTAATACGGTTTTTTTTCTGAGTATTGACGTTGGTTAAATATAAATCCCAATTGATGACTTGAGCACGCCACTTTTTATCCGGAGAAAGTTCACCTTGCTCATCTGTTGTAACTGTTTTGTCTGAATTGCTTGGTTTTTCTTCTATGCATTCATAGCTGGGAAGCTCGCACTGATAATTGTGTGAATTAAGGGAGAATGTTAATTGAGTTAAGTTGTCATTAATTGATAACTTATTTAAGCCTAAATAAATATCTGGCGAAGCTTTACTTTTTATAGATAAAGCATCTGCTAATTTTTGATGATCAAAGAGAGGTTCAACCATCTCCGATTGGGGAGTAACCAAGAAAAAGCGTGAATCATTTTCAGAGTTTTGTTCGCTAAACCAAAAGCGACCAGAGTCACCTATCCAGTTAGGTCTTACTGTCAAGTTACGCGTAAGCTGACTGATATTTCGGGGAAGAAATTGCTCCGCTTTCTGGTAGTAAGTTGTTTTTAAGGAGCTTTCTTCTATTGTTGATATATTGGTTCTCGGGGTTTGACAAGCTGATATGAGTACTACGGCAGTTAAACAAAAACTTCTCACAAAACTTTCTCATGGTAATTGATTGGTGAGATAAATATAGATTACTTTGTATGCAATATGCAAGTTTGATTATGAGATTTGTTTAAATATTATATAAAAAATATAACTTGTTGTTTTTACTGTATTTTATAATCTATTGTTCTCCGTCACCCATTTATCCATTATTACTTTGGTATTTAAGGAAGAAAGAATTAAAATAGAGTCATTATTAGTTGAGTAATAATAAGCTATTTTTTTATGTCCAAGTACAAAAGTCAGTTATACAGTATTGGTTATGCGACTAAACCTATTGAACAGTTTATTTCACAGCTGCAAGCTTACAATATTGATGTTGTTGTCGATGTTCGCTCAGTACCTTTTAGTAAAGTATTTTTTAATTATCACCAACAAAATATCAAAGCGTTTCTTATGCAGTCAGCTATTCAATATGTTTATTTAGGAGAAGAGCTAGGCCCCCGCTCAAAAGATGACAATCATTATAATACTGAAAAACAAGTTCAGTTTAATTGCTTGATGCTGTCGGACATTTTTCTCTCAGGCATTCAGCGTTTGTTAAATGGCTTGCAAAAAGGTTATCGCATTGCATTGATGTGCGCAGAAAAAGATCCCGCCGAATGTCACCGTAGTTTATTGTTAGGGCATTACTTGAAACATCAATGTGACATAATTTTGCAACATATCAGACATGATGGAAAGCTTGAGTGTGAAAGCTCACTTGAACACAGATTAATGCATGAAAATAATTTAGCACCTGACATGCTAATGGATGAAAATGAGTGCTTGGTGCGCGCATACGAAGCACAAAAAAAGAAAGTTGCTTATATTAAGTCATAAATTTTTTAGTTTTATCCGAAACTAGCAGTTTGTTCTGACGGTGTTTTGATTAAAATTAGAATAGTACTTCGATAAAAATAAAGTATTTGATTTAAGTAACGCTTCTAGAGATTTTTATTAATCTTTTTAGTGAGCTGTTTTGACTTATAGTAACTTGTCATACATTAAATTGAGTTATCCCCCCTTTATACCGATTAAAATCAGGCTAGCTTAAGTTGGTTAGACTTGAGTTGTATTGAGTTTATTTATCTGCATCGTTTTCAAACTTAGGGAGAGTCAAAGTGAAAGCTTTTCTTTATTTATTTTCTGTTATTTATCTATTTTTTAATACTATTTTTTTGAATGTTTATGCAGCAAACATCCCTGTAAATGGCCAAGATTTAAGACCAAAGACAGTAAACTATTTTATTCATTATCCAGATAACTACGATCCCAATCGGTTAGAAGGTTACCCAGTTTTATTTTTTCTTCATGGAAAAGGCGAAAAAGATACTGGCGGTAATGCTAACAATAGTGATGGTACTTTGAATATGAGTGTGTTAAACAAAGTCTTAAAACATGGCCCACCTAAACTGATTGAAAACTCAATTTGGGATAGCAGTTTACCGTTGATTGTTGTGACTCCTCAGTCACAAACTGCAAGTGGCGGGTTTAGTACGAATAATTTTGATCCATTATTTAATCATATTATCAGTAATGAAAATGTTAATTTGGAAAAACTTTATTTAACAGGATTAAGCCAAGGGGCTAATAGTACTTACAATCTTTATAAAGATAGGGGGAATAATTTTGCTGCGATTATTCCTATTGCAGGTTGGTTTTCAAAAACTTTAAGTGATTGTAATCTAGTCAAAGATGTTGCTGTATGGGCATTCCATGGTGACAATGATAATGTAATTGGTTTTAATTCTGGTGTAGCAGCTTTTAACAAAGTGGTAAATTGTGCGCCTGAACGCCCTCCTAAATTTACCGCATATGCCGGTGCAGACCATTTTTCTTGGACAAGAACTTACGACAATAGTATGAATGATGCTTATGATATTAATGACCCTTCTGTGGATGCGACTAAAAATTTAGGTGGGGATGGAGCTTATTATAAGCAATCACTCTATCAGTGGTTGCTATCATTTCCTGCCTCTAGACCCTCCACTGATAATAGTTTTCTCAAGTTAGAAAATATTGGGTATGGTCATGTTTATTTTCAATACCATTATCAACAAAATAACAATCAGAGTTCGCGAGTCGATGTGTTGGCCATGGGGCACGATAAGGTTGAATTTTTCATTAAAAATATTAGTGGAAATATTGATTATGATCGTTTGTATTTCGGTATGATGGGAAGCTATCAAACAAAAGAATTACAGATTGCTCCCTACATAACGAATGTGACGGAACAGTGGGTAAAGGTTTCTATTCCTTTAAATGACTTTGGGTTTGATGTTGGAAAACTAGAAGGAGGCGTTTTTAATGTAAAACTAAGAGCTACTAGCAGTTTAGGTAGCGGGGAGTTTGGTATTGATGAAATTGTTTACACAGGAGGGGAAACACCATTTATTTACTATGGTGACGTCTATACTGAGTCAGCGCTACAGGGGTATAGTTATACTGGAAGTGGTTTTGAAGTGACGGTGAGACCTGCTAGTGGAGGTTTATGACTGGTAATAGATACAAGTGGCAATTCGGGTAGCGCCTCTTTTAGTTGACACTACTATAGTTAAACCAATTGAGATAAAAATAGAATTGATTTTTATCTCAATTTTGTGGTGATTTGAGCTGAACAAGTGGTGATTACTAATGTCGATGAATAGTACGTAATCAAATGCGGAGTCACTATGAAAAAAAATCAAAATGTTTATCAGGAATCTATTGGGAAAGGTGGAGAGTTACACCAAACAACTAATCAGGATGAATTGACATTAACGACTGCTCAAGGAACTCCAATAGCAGACGACCAAAACTCACTGAAAGCTGGCGTTAGAGGTTCTACATTATTAGAAGATCAAATACTTCGTGAAAAATTATTTCACTTTGATCACGAAAGAATTCCAGAACGTGTTGTTCATGCAAGAGGTTATGGTGCACATGGCTATTTTCAAAATTATCAATCTTTGTCTGATATTACCTGTGCTGATATTTTCCAAAGGAAAAATGAAAAAACGCCCTTATTTGTCCGGTTTTCAACAGTTGCTGGTAGTAAAGGTTCTGTTGATTTAGCACGAGATGTGCGTGGATTTGCTGTTAAATTTTATACTAAACAAGGTAACTGGGATCTTGTGGGTAACAACATGCCGGTTTTTTTTATTCAGGATGCGATAAAATTTCCTGATCTTGTTCACTCAGCTAAAGCTGAACCTGATCGGGGGTTTCCACAAGCACAAACCGCCCATGATAACTTTTGGGACTTTATTTCATTAACACCAGAGTCCATGCATATGATCATGTGGGCTATGTCAGATAGAGCAATTCCACGATCATTTCGCTTTATGGAAGGATTTGGTGTGCATACCTTTCGCTTGATTAACGCTAAAGGAAAATCTCACTTTGTAAAGTTTCACTGGAAACCTAAATTGGGTATGCAATCAGTTATTTGGAATGAAGCCGTGAAGATCAATGGTGCCGATCCCGATTTTCATCGACGTGATTTATGGAATGCGATCCAGTCGGGTGAGTATCCTGAGTGGGAGCTAGGCATGCAAGTTTTTGATGAAGAGTTTGCCGAAAAATTTGAGTTCGATGTGTTAGATGCAACTAAATTGATCCCTGAAGAACAAGTTCCCGTTAAGCTGGTGGGAAAAATGGTACTGAATCGAGTTGTGGACAATTTTTTTGCTGAAACAGAGCAAGTGGCTTTTTGTACTCAGAATATTGTTCCGGGTATTGATCAATCAGAAGATCCATTATTACAAGGACGTAACTTTTCTTACTTAGATACTCAGCTAAAAAGATTAGGCAGTCCTAATTTTACCCACTTGCCTATTAATGCACCGAAATGTCCTTTTCATCATTTTCAACAAGATGGCCATATGGCAATGCATAATCCCAAAGGTCGAGCAAATTACGAACCTAACTCTTGGGAGGAAGGTGGTCCACGAGAAAACCCAGAAAAAGGATTTAAAAGCTATCCACTTGAAACTGATGGGAAAAAAGTAAGACAGCGTTCGGAAACATTTGCAGATCACTACAGTCAAGCAAGACAGTTTTATGTTAGTCAAACAAAGCTAGAGCGGGAACATATTGCTAGTGCTTTAGTTTTTGAGTTAAGCAAAGTCGAACATAAAGCTATTCGACAACGGCTTGTCTCACATTTATTAAATATTCATCCAGATTTAGCCAAGGAAGTAAAAGAGGGTTTGGGTCTTGCTAAAATGCCTAAACCTGCCGAGCCTAAATTACCAACAAATGAAGAACTACCAATTTTAGATTCGTTATCAATTATTAAGAATAGTTTGAATACCTTTGCAGGAAGAAGGTTAGGTGTGTTAGTTGGAGATGGTGTTGATGCGGAATTGATTAAAAGTTTGAAAAAAACTTTGAAAAAAGAAAAGTCTGATATTGCCTTTATAGCACCAACAATTAATGGTGTGAAAGATTGTAAAGGTAAAAATATTAAAGCAGACGAAATTATTGAAGGAGGACCGTCAGTGGTGTTTGATGCGGTAGCATTGCTATGTAGTAAAGATAGTATCGATACTTTAGCTGAAAATTCAGCAACCAGAGACTTTCTATATGATGCTAAAAATCATGGTAAGTTTATTGGTTATTCAAGCGAGGCTAAAATGGTATTGGATAAATTAAATTTAACTAAAAAAGACGGTGGATTTATCGAACTGAAAGATAGTCAAAGTATTGAGCAGTTTATTAAAAATTGCCGTGACTTACGTTTTTGGAAAAGATTAGACTCTTAAAATTAATGGCTAATGTAATAAAGTCTTCAATAGATGTTAAATAGAGATTGTAATAGTTTAAAGGGAGTTTATTTTTTTACTAGGATTAGTTACTCCGTCTCGTTGATATATTCAAGATTTTCATCAGTGGGTTTATCCCACTGATATTTTTCATGTAGTGCTTTCTGGATAGCAATATAATCATCTAAAGAGCGACCATCAATTGGAACATTCGTGGTATCTAAAAGAGCAATCTTTAAAATTCTATCCACTCTGAATACCCGAAAAGCATTTCTGAGTTCACACCAAGCAACGAGAGTCCAAACTTTTCCCCAATAATAAAGTCCTAATGGACCTATAGTTCTTGAAGATTTTTCACCATTTAATTTTCGATATTCGATGTTAATGGTGGTATTCTGATTAATTGCTTTACGTAGTAATTCAAAATTATTTTGGTGTTGTTGAGGAATCACAAAATTAGGAACAAATAGTTTACTTGAATGAATTGCCTGTTTAAGTTCAGGCGGTAGTACACCTTCAATTTTATCAAGTGCTGACTCTGCTGACTGAGCGAGCTCATTTCCCGACCAGGCTTTTATCATTTTCACGCCAAGCAATATCGCTTCTAACTCATCTGGGTTAAACATAATGGGAGGGATATCCAACGAGTGGCGCAGCATATAGCCAATACCAGCCTCGCTTTCAATAGGGACACCAGACAAACTTAAATCTTGCATATCCCGGTAAATCGTTCTTTCAGAGACTTCTAATCTTTCGGCGAGTTGCTTCGCGGTAACAAGTCGCTTATTACGCAATATTTGGGTGATTTGAAATAGGCGATCTGCGCGGCGCATTCGTTCATCCATAATCGTTATTTTCAATGAAAATAAAGTTTAACGTGCATTATGTAAGACTGGAAGTATTACTATGATTACTCTTGCGGCCAGAAGATAGGTATTTAAGGCCAATAACTTTTGTCAATTCGTAAAGTTATTGCTCGTTCATGACAACATCTGTATTGTATAGCGTAAACAATAAATCAAGATGTACTTATGAGAAGATTAATTATTCTGTTGTTGGCCTTTTGTACAGGCTTTTCTATTATGTGTTTTGAGCTACTTGGAGGACGGATGTTAGCACCATTCTTTGGTAGTAGCGTTTATGTCTGGGGAAGTATTATTACGGTGTTTATGCTTGCTTTATCTATGGGCTATTTAATTGGTGGAAAATTGTCATTATATAAACCAAGTATTATGCGGTTTGCATGTATTTTTATTGCTGCTGCGTTTAGCTTAACACCGACTATTTTCTTTTCCGAATCTATTTTTAAGTTCGTGTTCGAACTTATCGAAGATCCAAGGTATGGCTCATTGTTAGCTTCTACTTTTGTTTTCTTAGTGCCAAGTATTATTATGGGAATGATTGCTCCTTACTCTGTCAGAATTTTAACTGTCTCTGCCCATTCTTCAGGACAAACTGCCGGATTTTTATATTTTGTCTCTACATTGGGCAGCGCCATAGGCACAATTATGACATCGTTTTATTTAGTCTTATGGTTAGAAGTCAATCAAATATTATGGTTAACTTTTGGTATTTTGTTGACCGCAGGTTTAATTGCTTTGCTTGTGGCATTTTTAGATGAAAATAAAGGTCAGTTAGATAACCATGTAGTAGTACAGCATTAAACTAAAGAAATTAAGTTATTTTGTGAAAGTTTATTTTTTAGGTAATAAGATGAATAGGTTTTTTAAACTAGTAATACCCAGTGTCTGTATCTTTTTCTCTTTGGTTGGTATGGCGAAACAAGTGGATAAAGAACGTTCAATCTATCGTAACGTGATTATTGTAGAAGAAGAAGGGGTACGCTGTATGCGTTTTGAAACCCGTCGCAAAAAAATTACTAATCAAGCATGTATTGATTTACAGGATAAAGAAAAACTGGTGTTTGAATATACGCATGGTTTATTAGCTGGATATGCGATTAAAAAAAAGCCTGAACGCATTTTAATTATTGGTTTGGGAGGCGGTGTTCTGTCTGGTGTTATGCATGAGTTATCACCTCAGGCTGAAATTATTTCGGTTGATATTGACCCCGTTGTTGTTAAGTTGGCAAAAAAATATTTTGCTTATCAAGAAAATGATCAAGTCAAAACAGAAATAAAAGATGGGCGAGTTTATGTAAAACGCGCATTATTAAAACAACAAAAATTTGATTGGATTATTTTAGATGCATTTAATGGAGACTATATTCCAGAACATTTAATGACGGTAGAGTTTTTGCAGGAAGTTAAAGGTCTATTGAACGACGGAGGAATAGTTAGTGCGAATACTTTTAGCAATAGCCAATTATTTGATTATGAATCAGTAACCTATCAAAAAGTGTTTGAAAAGCTGCATATTTTTCAATCTCCAACAAAAGGAAATCGAGTTATTTTTGGGTGTAACTGTGATAATTTTGAAACTTTTCCTAAAATGAGTGAACCTATGCTGACTCAACTTAAAAGCTATGGTGTTGACATGGAGCAAACCATGCAAAGAATTACTGATAAGGTTAACTGGGATGTTGAAAGTGAAATCTTAACGGATCAGTATTCTCCTGCTAATTTACTTAAACAAGCAGATTAAAATTTTTAATCTGCTTGTCATTCTTACTGAATGGCACCATGTGTTTTCAATAAAAGACTGATTTCTTCTGCAAAACGTTGATAA
>JAUIHB010000342.1 GCA_030432465.1 Gammaproteobacteria bacterium | reverse complement strand
TGTTCTTTATTAACCATAATTAATCCTTATTGTTTCTTGGCTTCTTTCATTACAACTTGTTCGTCATCATAACGAACACCCTTACCTTTATAAGGCTCTGGTGGTCGATAGTCTCTAATTTCAGCAGCAACTTGGCCTACTGCTTGCTTATTGAATCCTTTGATGATTAACTCGGTTGGAGAAGTCGCTTGCGCGGTCACGCCATCAGGAAGTTTATGCAATATTGGATGAGAGAAACCTAAGTCCAAATTTACTGCATTTCCTTGAACTTGAGCTTTATATCCAACACCCACGAGTCTGAGTTTTTTTTCAAAACCAGTGGATACTCCAGTAACCATATTATTTACTAAAGCGCGAAGGGTCCCCGACATTGATTTAGCAAATTTTGTTTCGTTGTTAACCGTGAACGTTAAAACATTGTTATCTTTTATTACTGATACATCCCCAGTTAATGATTGACTTAGTTGACCTAAAGGGCCTTTAACTAAAACATTATCAGGTGTTATTGTGACTTCAACTTTTTCAGGGATATTAACAGGTAAATTAGCTATTCTTGACATTGATCTTTTCCTTAAGCAACATAACAAAGGATTTCGCCACCAATTCCGGCTGCCCTTGCTTTAATATCAGTCATAACGCCTTTTGAGGTTGTTACAATCGCAACACCCAAACCATTCATAACTTTTGGTAGGTTTTCGGCTCCCTTATAAATTCGCAAACTAGGTTTACTAATTCTCTCTATTCTTTCTATAACTGGTCTACCAGCATAGTACTTTAGTTCAACAGTTAATGTTGGCTTACCGTTGCTCTCATTCAAATTAAAATCCTCAATATAACCTTCGTCTTTTAAAACTGCAGCAATTGATTTTTTTAACTTAGATGCTGGCATCGATACATGAACCTTATTGGTCATTTGACCATTTCGGATTCTCGTTAACATATCTGCTATTGGATCTTGCATACTCATAATGTTCTCCTACCAACTCGCTTTAACAACACCAGGAACTTCTCCTGACATCATTAAATCTCTTAGTTTACCTCTGGCTAATCCAAACTTTCTGTAAGTTCCACGCGGTCTTCCAGTTAAAGCGCAGCGATTTCTTAATCTGACTGGACTTGAATTTCTTGGAAGTGAAGCTAATTTAGCTCGAGCCTCATTTTTTTGTTCATTTGTTGAAGATGAATTTTTTATAATTTCATTTAATTCACTACGCTTCATTTTGTATTTATCAACCATCTTGCGGCGCTTGATTTCACGTTCTGTCATGCATTTTTTAGCCATACTCGTGTTACCCTCTAAATGGAAAACTAAAAGCTGATAATAACCCTTTGGCCTCATCATCAGTTTTAGCTGAAGTTGTAATTGTTATGTTCATTCCTCTGAGAGCATCAATTTTATCGTATTCAATTTCAGGAAAAATTATCTGCTCTTTGATTCCCATGTTGTAATTGCCTCGACCATCAAATGATTTGGCTGATATTCCTCGGAAATCTCTAATGCGGGGAATTGCAATTGAAATAAGACGATCAAGAAATGTATACATATTGTTTTTTCGTAAAGTCACCTTACAACCTACTGGATAATCATCACGAATTTTAAATGCTGCAATTGATTTTTTTGCCTTAGTCACAAGGGGTTTTTGACCTGCAATTTTTTCTAAGTCACTCACGGCATTTTCCATAACTTTTTTATCCGCTACAGCTTCGCCAACACCCATATTTAATGTTATTTTCTCAATTCTTGGAACTTGCATTACTGATTTGTAATTGAATTGTTCCATTAATTGTTTAACTATTGTTTCTTCATAATATTTTTTTAAACGAGCCATATTATTTTCCTTAAACGTCTATTGCTTCTTGATTTGATCTAAAGACTCTAATTTTTTTTCCATCTTTAAGAGTTTTAAAAGATACCTTGTCTGCCTTACTGGTTTTGCTATTGAAAATAGCTACATTTGAAATATCTAGAGGACGCTCTTGGCTTACAATACCCCCTTGGATACCAAGATTTGGGTTAGGTGAAACATGTTTTTTCACCATATTAATACCTTCAACCAAAATTTTACCATTTGCTAAGACTTCGGAAACAATACCATCCTTCCCCTTATCTTTACCTGTACTGATGAAAACTTTATCGCCTTTACGAATTTTATTCATTACTCACTCCCTATATCACTTCTGGCGCTAATGAAACAATTTTCATAAACTTTTCTGTTCGTAACTCTCGGGTTACTGGGCCAAAAATCCTTGTACCGATCGGTTCTAATTTATTATTTAAAAGAACAGCAGCGTTACCATCAAATTTAATTAATGAGCCATCTGGTCTTCTCACGCCTTTGGCTGTTCTTACTACGACAGCATCATAGACCTCGCCTTTTTTAACTCTGCCTCTTGGCATAGCTTCCTTGACACTAACCTTGATAATGTCTCCAACGCTAGCATAGCGACGTTTTGAACCGCCAAGAACTTTGATGCACTGAACTGAACGTGCACCAGTATTATCGGCAACCTCTAATTTTGATTGCATTTGTATCATGAAATATTCTCCAACTTAATCCGCTATTTCAACCCAGTTTAACTAACTGTTTTTACGGTCAGTATTGGGGTGCTAGCATGCACCACTTTAAAAAAGACGCAAATTTTATAATAAATTACTTGTAATTACAAGGATTAAATAATTTGCGGCGCTTTTGATAAAACTTTTGTTACCACCCATGTTTTTGTTTTTGAAAGAGGTTTTGATTCAGCGATTTCAACTACATCGCCTTCCCCGATCTCATTTTTTTCATCATGAGCATGAAATTTATTAGATAATTTAATTACCTTTCCCACAACTGGGTGTTTAACAGTTCTCTCGACCAAAACTGTTACTGTTTTATCCATTTTATTACTCAGAACTTTTCCTTGCATCGTTCTCAAGTTTTTTTGAGCTTCAACCATTATTTAGCCTCCACTTTTTCTGACATGATGTGTTTTATCCTTGTTATATCTTTACGTATTTTTTTTAACTGATCTGTCTTATTTGACTGTTGCATTGTAAGTTGCATTTTTGCATTAAATTGAGATTTTCTTAATTCAATTAATTCTTTGCCAAGTTCATCAACAGTTTTTTTTCTTAAATCAATAGCTTTCATCATTTAGCCCCCAATATGTCTTGTTGTGAAGACAGTTTGTATAGGAAGTTTAGCTGCAGCAAGCCTGAAGGCTTCACGCGCTATCTCTTCGGGTACTCCATCCATTTCATATAGCATTTTCCCAGGTTGGATCTCTGCAACATAAAATTCAACACTACCTTTACCTTTACCCATACGCACTTCAGCTGGCTTTTTTGAAATAGGTTTGTCTGGAAACATACGAATCCAAACTCTACCACCACGCTTAATATGTCTTGTCATTACACGTCGAGCCGCTTCAATCTGACGCGCAGTAATCCTTCCACGTGTTATAGCTTTAAGGCCAAATTCACCAAAACTTACTTTATTGCCTGTAGTAGCAATACCTGTGTTTCGTCCTTTGTGCTGTTTTCTAAATTTTTGTTTTGCTGGCTGTAACATAATTAAACCTCTTTGTTATCTTCAGTTGAGTCAGATGATGTTTTAGTCTCAGCATCTACTGCCTCTTCCTTAACTTCTTGTTTTTTTGTTGCTGCTTTAACTGTCGTCTTTTTTGCAACTGTTTTTACTGTTGCTTTTTTAGCTACTGGCTTTGCAGGTTTTCGACTTGGCGTTTTTTCATTATCTAAGTCAGCATTATTATCTTTTATTACTGGCGTGGCCACCTTATCATCTTGGTACACATCGCCCTTATAAATCCATACCTTTATACCAATGATCCCGTATGTAGTTTGAGCACGTGCTACTCCATAATCAATATCGGCTCTTAATGTATGAAGAGGAACTCTGCCCTCTCTATACCACTCAGAACGTGCAATTTCAATCCCATTCAATCTGCCAGCACTCATAATCTTAATTCCTTGAGCGCCAAGTCTCATAGCATTTTGCATTGCTCGTTTCATCGCTCTTCTAAACTGAACTCTTTTCTCAAGCTGCTGTGCAATACTTTGAGCAATCAAAGTTGCATCAATTTCAGGTTTACGAACTTCCTCTATATTTAGTTGGACAGGAATTCCCATTAA
>JAUIHB010000341.1 GCA_030432465.1 Gammaproteobacteria bacterium | reverse complement strand
TCGATGGAATATCGCGATCATATTGGTTTTGATTTTTTTTGGAATTTTTTTAAATCTTGCGGCAAGCCCTGCAATTGCTGAAAGGTTAGGTGTTGAAACATATTATTTTGTAAAAAAACAATCATCATTATGATATTTTGCTGAGTCTATTCGAGACAAAATAAAACACTATCAAGCTCCCTTTTTAATCCTTACAATAATGAGATTCAACCCGCAAATTTAGTGTAAATATTCCCAAAGTTCAGAATAAATAAACATTTATTCTAGTGAACAAAAATCAAACGGTGTACCCTGAGGATAGGCTAGTTGTATCTTTTTTATGTGCATTTTGTGACATGTAGTTTCACATAATAGTTTCACATAATAGTTTCACTCATTAAGTATAAAGTTATTGCTCAAGATTGAATCAATTTGATAACAACTAATTTCCTGTATTAACAATAAAAAAATTTCATTAACAATAAAAAGCAAAACAACAACGAGGTCTCAAATGATTAACAAAATGCGACGGTTCTGGCTCAGAGTGCCGATAACTTTGAGCTTAATTTTTTTCTCTTTTTTTACATATGCAGCTCCTTGCGATTATCTTGATTTATGGCAATCAAACACGACCTACTTCGGTGGTGATAAAGTAGGCCATAATGGAAATGAATATACTGCTAACTACTGGACTCGCAACGATAATCCGGAAACCAATTCAGGTCCTTGGCAACAATGGAGATTTGATAAACCTTGCTCTGATAGCAATACTCCTCCCATGGTATCTATTTCATCACCTCGAGATGGTTCTGTTTTTGCCGTTAATGACAGCGTTATCATTAATATTTCAGCAACTGATAGTGATGACGCAATTCAATCAGTCGAAATTTATATCGCAGATAGTTTAGCTGCCACACTAACCTCAGCCCCTTACACATACGAATGGACAGCTAATCGCGAAGGCAGCATTAATATACGTGCAGTTGCCACAGACACAGCTTCTCAACGGGCAGAAACAAGCATCAATATTAGTATCGGCAATAATACCAACAGGCCACCAATGGTCGAGTTAACCACCCCTCGAGATGGTAGCGAATATGTCGCAGCAGAAACAGTCAATATCAGTGCCAGCGCCAGTGACAGTGACGGTAGTATCACGCAGGTAGATTTTTATGTTGATGATGTAATTGTTGGTTCTGATTCAAGTAGTCCTTTTACGGCAACTTGGTCGGCAACAGAGGGAACGCATCAAATTCGCGCGCGTGCAACAGATAACGAAGACGCAACCACATACAGCCAAATTTCTACTATTACAGTAACAACCAATACACCTCCCGGACAATGTTCTGGTATCCCAGAGTATCAGGCAGGCAATAATTACAGTGCTGGAGAGCAAGTGACAAATGTTCAACGTTTATTCCGTTGTGATGTGGCTGGTTGGTGTTCTGCAAATGCCGCATGGGCTTACGAACCAGGTGTTGGTCAACATTGGGAAATGGCATGGAGCGAAATTGGGCAATGTGATGTAGCAGAAAAACCAGTAGTCAACTTAACCTCACCAACAGACAATGCATTGATACTTGCTGGTACAAGAGTCAACCTGAGTGCCAATGCATCAGATTCTGACGGTAGCGTCTCTCAAGTGGAATTTTTTGTTAACGATGTCTCACAAGGTGTTGATAACTCTCAGCCCTATTCTGTCGAATGGTTAGCCAGTACGCCCGGACAAGCGCGTATTGCTGCAATTGCTACGGATAACGACAATAACCAATCTGCGCCTGCAAGCGTTCTTGTTGACGTTAGCGATGATGCCGTAGTCACCAGTATCACTTCACCAGCCAACGGTACATCAGTCGTTCAGGGCAGTAATGTTTCAATTCAAGCTTCCGCTTCTTCTATCGCCGGAAATATAACCGCAGTTACATTTTTTGTTAACGGTACACAAGTAGCCAATGACACCAGCGCTCCCTATTCTGCCAACTGGTCAGCAACACAAGCCGGCAATTACACTGTCACTTCTCGGGCAACTGACGATCAGGGCAATACCGCTACCTCAAATGGTGTTTCAGTTAGAGTAGTTACTCAAACCACCAATGATCATGTGTTAGTCGGTTACTGGCACAACTTTGTTAATGGCTCTGGGTGTCCATTTGACCTATCTATAGTGTCAAACGACTGGGATGTAATTGTTGTCGCATTTGCTGATAATGACCGTAACAGCAATGGAACTGTCCACTTTAACCTGTACAACGGCGACATTCACAGCTCCTGCGCAGCGATTGATCCTATTAAATTTAAACAGGACATTACCAGCTTAAAAGCACAAGGCAAAAAAATTGTGTTATCGCTCGGTGGTGCCGAAGGAACCATAACCTTAAACAACGCAGCTGATGAAGCGAATTTTGTTTCAAGTTTAACTGACATTATCAATGAATGGGGATTTGATGGTTTAGATATTGATTTGGAAAGCGGTTCTAACTTATTGCATGGAACTCAGATCCAAGCACGCCTTCCAGGGGCAGTAAAGAAAATTCAAAGTAACCTTGGACGATCGCTCTATCTATCAATGGCACCAGAACACCCTTATGTTCATGGTGGTATGATTGCCTATTCAGGTATTTGGGGAGCTTATATTCCAGTTATTGACGGATTAAGAAACGAGTTAGACTTGCTGCATGTCCAACTGTACAACAATGGCGGTCTATCCAATCCTTATACTCCCAACCCTGCACCAGAAGGTTCTGTTGATATGATGGTAGCGTCTGTCAGAATGTTGGTTGAAGGTTTCGATTTAGCCAACGGCACTCGCTTTCAACCATTGCGAGCAGATCAAGTAGCTATCGGGTTACCTTCAGGTCCAAGTTCAGCCAATTCTGGACAGGCAAGTATTTCGAACATCATTGCAGCAATTGATTGCATTATGAAAGCAACCAGTTGTGGTTCATACGATGCTGGCGGCACACATCCTTCATTGGGTGGCGTAATGACTTGGTCAATCAACTGGGATAAACATGATGGATTTAATTTCTCCCGACCTATTGGTAATAAATTACATAGTGAATAAGCACAGATAAAAATATAATATTCACAACTTAAAAGCCTCCTTCGTTTTGAAGGAGGCTTTTTAAATTAAGTTTGCAGCTAAATAAGCCATCATTACAACGAAGCTTCTCATTCCCCCTCTCAAGAAATTCCTTCAAAAAAGCAATCAAATAAAAATCTATCAGATTTAAACTAGTTCTCTTATTCATGCTGCACAATATTAATCAATTTTCCAAAAGGGTCTCGAACGTAGAATCTTTTAACTCCCCAAGGCTCACTTTTCGGTCCATACTCGATAGATATATTAGCTTTAACAAACCTTTTCAAAGCTTCTTCCAAGTCATCAACTTCAATGGATAAATCAGGCACACAAGTTCCTGAGCCTCCTTCAGAACCAAAACTTACTTGAACCGTCATTTTTTCAAGAGAACCATAGGTTTGAAACCAGCCATGATCCATCAAGAGTTCAAGTCCTAATATATCTCCATAAAAAAGCTCAGCTTTTTTGAAATCTGATACTTCAGTATTAGTCACGATACGTTTTATTTTCATGCTTCTAGCTCCCACCGTCATTAAGTGATGATTTTTCTCAGAATTACTCATTCACAACTTACTATTTGATTATCGAATACCCGATAAACAAAGCCGTTGGTAATCAAAAAATAGGCAGCTAAAAAGTTATATTTTTATAAATATCAATTTTAATATTGCAGCTTAATTATCGCCAATTTAACTGTAATAGTGTATCTTTAACCCCATCTCGATAAGAAACTCTGCCAACGGTCATTCTGCAGTTTATGACAAATAACATTCTAACAACAAAAAATTTAGCCACAACAGAAACCGATACCCAAATCGAAACTACTGATAATGTTATCTGCAAAAACTGTGAAACCACACTCAATGGTCCATTCTGTTACCAGTGTGGGCAGCCTTCAAAATCAGTCATTCGTTTTTTTGGCGATCTCTTTAGAGAGTTGTTCGAAGATATTTTAAGTTTAGACTCAAGAACATTAAAAACTATCGTAGCACTTTTATTTCGTCCCGGTTTTCTCACCTCGGAATTCATTGCCGGTCGAAGGGCCCGGTATGTTCCTCCGTTTCGACTCTATCTCATCATCAGCTTTATTTTGTTCC
>JAUIHB010000340.1 GCA_030432465.1 Gammaproteobacteria bacterium | reverse complement strand
TGAGAGCGATGCATCTTTTTTACATTTACAACCAATGGTTTCAATTGTCACTAACATCGATATGGATCATATGGATACTTATGATGGTGATTATGAAAAAGTTAAACAAACTTATATTGAGTTTATTCATAACTTACCATTTTATGGCTTAGCTGTGTTATGTGGTGATGATAATGGAGTTAAACAAATTATTCCGTCATTGATGCGTCCATATGTTACTTATGGCTTTTCTGAAGGCGTTGATTACCAAGCTATAGATTTTAGACAAGAAGGCGGGATCAGTTACTACAAAATAAAACGTAAAGGGAAGCCTGGTTTATTAGAAATTAAATTAAATATGCCTGGCAGACATAATGTTCTTAACTCACTTGCGGCATTTACTGTTGCAAATGAAGATGGTGTCAGAGCTCCTGCTTTAGTTGAATCATTACAAAGCTTTGGGGGGATTGGAAGGCGTTTTCAATTTTGTGGAGAGTATGAAACAAAAGCTGGAAAAATTGAGTTGGTCGATGATTATGGACACCATCCTACAGAAGTCATGGCAACTATTAATGCTGTCAGGGATGGTTGGTCTAAAAAACGCTTAGTTATGGTTTTTCAGCCACATCGTTTTTCAAGAACGAGAGACTTATTTGAAGATTTTGCTTTAGTTTTATCTAAAGTTGATGTGCTTATCATGTTAGAAGTCTATTCGGCAGGCGAGGCACCTATAGCCGGAGCTGATGGTCGTTCATTATGCCGCGCAATTAGGCTGCGCGGGCAGTTAGAGCCAATTTTTGTAGAAAAGCAAGAGGATTTAAAAAGCACTCTGGCAGCGGTTATTAAAGATGGTGACTTATTAGTTACTCAAGGTGCAGGTAATGTTGGCAGTATCGCTCGTGAGTGGACGACTGATAAGCTTGCTTTTATTGACGAACTTATTTAAATAATTTTAATTAGGATTATTAGTGAAAATAAATTTAAAACTAATTAGAAAACCTGAAGACTATGGCAGAGTTGCTGTATTGCTAGGCGGGAGCTCGGCTGAAAGAGAAGTCTCATTGAGATCTGGTAATGCTGTTTTTAATGCTTTAACGAAGCAAAATATTAATACGATAAAAATTGATCCAGTAAGCAATTTGTTTGAACAACTTAAAGATAACAATGTTGATCGAGTGTTTAATATTTTGCATGGCCGTGATGGAGAAGATGGCGTTATTCAAGGTTTTTTGAAAATGCTAGGTATTCCTTTTACCGGCTCTGATGTAACTAGTTCTGCTGTTGCAATGAATAAACTATTGTGCAAACAGATTTGGCAGCAAATGAATATTGCGACCGCAAATTTTAGTGCCGTAAATAGAGAAGATAAATTTACTCAAGAGGATGCTAAAAATATTTTTGAAAAGCAAGGGAATATATTATTTGTTAAGCCCGTCAAGGAAGGTTCGAGCGTTGGAATGTCAAAAGTTAAAACAATTAATGAGTTAATTGAGGCTGTTAATTTAGCTCATCAGTATGATGAAACAGCTCTAATTGAAAGTTTTATTGATGGTGAGGAGTATACGGTTTCTATTATAAAAGGTCAGGCTTTACCAAGCATAAGTATGCGAACGCCTCGAGAGTTTTATGACTATGAAGCAAAATATAATGCAACCACAACTGAATATTTTTGTCCTAGTGGATTAACGAAGGAAGAAGAAGAAAAATTAAGTGAAATTGCATTGTCTGCATTTAAATCTATTGGGTGTTCCGGATGGGGACGAGTTGATTTTATTCGTGCAAAAAACAGTGAGTTTCAGATTTTAGAAGTGAATACTGTGCCGGGAATGACTGAGTCATCATTGGTACCAAAAGCAGCAAAATCGTTAGATATAAGTTTTGAAGAGTTGGTATTACACATTTTGGATACAAGCTTCGACAATTTTACTAGTGTTGCTTGTCATGGAGAGGTTAATCACTAATATGACGAAATTTAAAATGGCTGTTAGAAATAAAAAAACTAAATCTGGACAGTTGAAATTTAATTTCGTTTGGTTTAACCGAAAATTATTTAGACGTATATTGAGTTTGTTTTTAATTGTTGGAGTCGTATGGCTAGGACAATGGGGTTTTAAACAGTGGGAGCAAGTTTGGCCAGTTAAACGAGTTGCTCTGCAAGGTGAAACTTTGTACTTAGGAGAGGAAGACTTTATTCATTTTGTTGAACAGCAGTCAATTAAAGGAATGCTTGCAATTGACTTATTAGCGATGCAAAAAGATGCGCGTGAACTTGATTGGGTAAAAAGTGTTGAGGTTCGTAAGGTTTGGCCTGATAAGCTGGTTTTTGTTGTTCAGGAGCATCAACCGGTTGCTGTAATGAATGATTTTATATTAACGAATGGTGGTACTCAAATCGAGTTAAAAGGTAAACAAAAAACTGATTTTGATTTGCCTAATATTGAAATTGACAATGTTCAAAACTTTACTGGTGATAGTTACGTTAATGTTTGGCAAGAGTTTAAGCAGATTAGACGCCAGTTTGAGTTGTTATCTCTCGATTTATTAACATTAAAAATTGATGTAGTTAATAATTGGCATTTGAGTTTTGCGCAAGGTATTGAGTTAAATTTGGGTAGAAAAAACAGAGCAGAAAGAGTTAGTCGATTAGTCGATGTTTATCGCTCTATTGAAAAGAAACATGCGATTAAATCAATTGATTTACGTTATCACAATGGACTTGCTGTTGAGTGGTTTGAAGAAAAAGAAACTGGATTAGAAGGTTAATGGTTTTTATCAATAGGAAAGAGAGCCAATAAATTATGTCGAAGGCACAAGAAAAAAAATTGATTGTCGGTTTAGATATTGGTACCTCCAAAGTTGTCGCTATTGTTGGAGAAATTAGTGCGGAAGGTCGCACTGATATTATCGGTATTGGAAGCCACCCATCTAATGGTTTGAAAAAAGGTGTAGTGGTTAATATTGAATCAACAGTGCAATCTATACAGAGAGCGGTTGAAGAAGCTGAGTTAATGGCGGGTTGCCAAATTCACTCTGTATTTGCTGGGATTGCTGGTAGCCACATACGTAGTTTAAATTCTCACGGTATTGTAGCTATTCGTGATAGTGAAGTGAACTCAAGTGATGTTGAGCGGGTTATTGATGCTGCAAAAGCGGTTGCAATTCCTGCGGACCAAAGAATTTTACATATTTTGCCACAAGAATTCATCATTGATAACCAAGAAGGGATTAGAGAACCTATTGGTATGTCGGGGGTACGTCTTGAAGCAAAAGTACATATGGTTACTGGTGCTGTGAGTGCGGCACAAAATATTGTGAAATGCATTCGCCGGTGTGGATTGGATGTCGACGATATTATTTTAGAGCAATTAGCATCATCTTACTCAGTTTTAACCGATGATGAAAAAGAGCTAGGAGTTTGTA
Source organism: Gammaproteobacteria bacterium (assembly GCA_030432465.1). Taxonomy (GTDB): domain Bacteria; phylum Pseudomonadota; class Gammaproteobacteria; order Enterobacterales; family Kangiellaceae; genus Aliikangiella. The sequence continues at coordinate 778 of JAUIHB010000340.1, read as the reverse complement.
TCGTTGATATCGGAGGAGGAACGACCGATATTGCAATTTTTACGGAAGGAGCTATTCGTCATACAGCTGTAATTCCTATTGCGGGGGATCAGGTAACTAATGATATTGCTGTTGCTTTGCGAACACCAACTCAACATGCAGAAGATATTAAAATTAAGTATGCATGTGCATTACGTCAGTTAACTTCTTTAGAAGATACAATTGAAGTACCTGGCGTTGGTGAAAGAGATTCACGAAAAATGTCACGTCAGACTTTAGCTGAAGTTGTTGAGCCAAGATATGAAGAGTTATTTGTTTTAATTCAAGCTGAATTACGACGTAGTGGATTTGAAGAAATTATCCCTGCCGGTATTGTGTTGACTGGGGGTTCTTCAAAAATGGAAGGTTTAATTGAGTTGGCTGAAGAAGTTTTTCATATGCCTGTAAGACTAGGATTACCTCAAGGGATACATGGATTAGTAGATGTTGTACGCAATCCAATTCATGCCACAGGTGTAGGACTTTTATTGTACGGTCAACAGCAGAACGTACAAACATCTGCTTATGAAGTGGAAGAGTCAGGTTTTAGCCAGATGCTTAAAAAAATGAAGCAATGGTTTAGTGGGTTTTAATTTTCGCGCTTCTGCGAATTTAGAAAAGAGTTTTATTCATTTGGAACAAGTAAGCAAAACGAAGGGGAAATATAATGCCAAATATGTTTGAACTAGTTGATAGCTGTCGTGAAAATGCAGTCATCAAAGTAATCGGAGTTGGCGGCGGCGGTGGTAATGCTGTTGAG
>JAUIHB010000339.1 GCA_030432465.1 Gammaproteobacteria bacterium | reverse complement strand
GCTAGTATCCAATCCACGATGCTCCACAACACCACCCAATAAGCCTATCTCGTGAATTTCATCAATTAACAGACGATATTTACGAGCAGGCACTCCCATTGCAGGTAAACATAAAATAACAGGTGTTGTTGGCTCTATAACCTCAGAACTAGCCGCTCGAGAGAGTAGCAATTGGCTTTGAGCACCATCTGTAGACGTCAATAACTGTGATTGAAGTTGCATGGGAAACCATTATCAGGCAAAAATTTCGACTAGTGTAAAATAAAAAGACAACTCCTCCAACCAGTTATCGACAATCTTATTTGAAATACTTGCATTAACCAAGATTGCTAGGTAAGATCCGCCGTCCTAGTAAATGGTGTATGGTATTTGACCAATTAATACGCAAGGCTCAAATGGCGATACACATAATATGAGTAATTGAAATGAAAACTGATATCCATCCAAATTATGAAGTTATTACAGCTAGCTGTAGCTGCGGTAACACAATCGAAGTTGGTTCAACTTTGTGCAAAAGTATTAATCTAGACGTTTGTTCTGCTTGTCACCCTTTCTATACTGGTAAGCAAAAAATGGTTGATACTGGTGGTCGTGTTGACAAATTCCGTAAACGTTTTGGTGCACGTTCACTTAAAAAGTAAGTCAAATTGCTTATTAAGTTATTTAAAAAGACGCTTTCGAGCGTCTTTTTTATTATAGGAATTCATTACTCGGCAATCATTTTTGCTGAAAACTGTCCTACACCACAACTTTCCAAGCTTCACACTGACACGGTTAAGTGGGTGCCGGATGGCGATACAATACATACAGAAAAAGGCCATAAAGTTCGCCTTTTGCATATCAATACACCAGAAATTAATCCCAAATCCCATAAGCCTCCACAAGCATTTGCTATTCAGGCTCAAAAAAAATTACAACAATTAATAGGCCAATCTCAGCGTATTTACTGGCAATTTGATCAACGTAAAAAAGATAAACACGGACGAGAACTCGCACTAGTATTTAATCAACAGGGTGACTTTTTAAATGCCAAGCTTGTTGAGCAAGGTTTAGCTCATCGTTTGTTTATTTTACCCAACCATACTTTTTGGCAATGCATTACTAATGCAGAAAACAGGGCACGTAAAAATAAACTAGGGATATGGTCATTATCACAAAATTCACCTAAATCACCAAGTCAACTAAAACCCAACCATGGTTTCCAGCTTATTCAAGGACAGGTTACCACCATAGAACAGACGCGTAATAACCGCTGGCTAGTTTTAGATAAACGATTGTGGGTAGGTATTCCAATTCAAAATATGCAGTGGTTCACTGGTAAACAATTCGATATTCAGGTTGGAACAACAATAAGTCTTTGGGGTTATGTTTACGAATCACATGGTAAGTTGAGAGTTAAACTCAAACATCCTGCGATGTTTGTGGCTCATGAGAAAGACAAAGATAACCAATAGAAATAGGTGAGGGCAACCTGAGTCGCCCTCTTATGCTTATAGCTTCATCCAATGAAAAAGCACGCTCCCTGCAATATCCTTAAGCATCTAATCCATGACTAAGCATCCTTTCTCAAACTCCTTGTGTCCGGCGTTTTCCTTAACGCTTAGGTACAGAATAAATTTTAACCAAACTAAAACAACCCTTTGATTGCCACAAGTCATGATATCAATAAACCTTAAATTAATTAGGGTTTATTGATAATGTTATAAAAATCAATTTGTTAACTTTTCTATTGAAATATCGCAGAAGAATATCTTTACTCACAAAGTGACTTTGGCTGTGGCTTCTTGCGGATTTGACGCACAATTTTTGTAGGATATATCTTACAAGAAACTAGCGAGTTATTTGATCTTTTCGATATTTCAACAAGCTAATACCAATAAAAATAAGAATAAAAGCAACTAGTCCAGACTGGTGACCAAGCCACTCATAAAATAAAGGTACGATATATAGTAATATGCCAAACCCCAGACAAAACCAACCAATCACAGAAAGTAATTTAGATTTCACTGATATCGTTTGATTATCTGAAGATTTCCAAGGAGGTGACATAACAAATTTAATTTTGATAAGAAAAACCGCAGTATACTCATTATTACCAAGACTAACTATTGATTGTTTAATAAAAGAGTTATTTCATCTGCTGGCATAGGCTTATAAAAATAGAACCCCTGTATAAACTGACAATTTTTATTTTTCAAATACTCAACAACGCTTGCTTCTTCGACCCCTTCAGCAACCACTTTTAAGTTTAAGTTATGGCTCAACGATATAATTGCATTGACTATGGATTGTCTATTAGGATTATCAATCAAATCCTGTAAAAATGAGCGATCAATTTTTAATAAATCGATCGGGAGTTGTTGCAGGTACTTTAACGAAGAATATCCCGTTCCAAAATCATCTATCGCAATAGTCATATCGAGCTTACGCAACTCCTGTAGCACTGCATTGACTTTTTCCAAATCGACTAACAAAATTGACTCAGTTAATTCAAATTCGAGACTGCTACCGGGAATTTGGTGTTTTAATAAGAGCCGTCGAATATTAGTAATTAAGTTTTCATCTGAAACTTGATTCGCTGATAAGTTAACCGACACACAGATATCATTAAACCCTGCATTAATCCAAAGCTTAATTTGTTGGCAAATTTTATCTAACAGCAATATTGATAGCTCGCCGATAATTCCAATTCTCTCAGCAACAGGCACAAAATCGGTAGGAGCAATAGGCTTGCCTGTTGCAGGAAACCAACGAGCAAGCGCTTCCATTCGGTAAACTCGATGAGGATTTTCTAAATCAACTTGCGGTTGATAATAAACAAGCAAATCATCATTATGCATGGCATCTCTAAGCTTATTTTCCAACTGTAGCTGGTAATGAGCAAATCGCTCTAAAGGACTATCAAAAAATTCAAAGTTACTTCGCCCATTTTGTTTAGCATGATACATCGCTAAATCAGCTTTACGGATTAATTCTTGCGGTTGCACATCATCTCTAGGGAACATGCTTACCCCAACACTTGCTGAAATATGAAACCATTTCCCCTGAATTTCAAATGGTGTTTTGAGTTGCTCAATAACTCGCGTACAAGTTTGCGATGCAACTCTATGGCTATTAATATTCTCCAATAAAATAACAAACTCATCTCCACCAAAGCGCGCTAAAGTATCATGCTCTCTCAAGCAAGTTTTTATGCGTTTTGCGACTTCAATTAATAGTTTATCTCCAATTTGATGGCCCGCGGTATCATTAACTTTTTTAAAAAAATCCAAATCAATAAATAAGATAGCCAACATTTTTTGCGCCCGTTGACACATGACAACAGAATGGTTCAAGCGCTCAATCAAGAGCAATCGATTGGGTAATGCGGTTAATGCATCATGAAAAGCCTGATACTCAACTTTGGCTTCATTCTCTTTTAACTGAGTGACATTTCTAAAACACCAGACACGCCCCACTAATTGTTCTCCATTAAGCTGTGGTGATGAATGATATTCATATAATCGCTTATCGATTAACTCTATCACACCAAAAACACTCGCTTTAGGTTCTCTAAATAGACGTCGCAGCTCATAAGAAAAAGCTTCAGGTTCCTTAAGTAACTTTCTAAAAAAATGAGAAATTCGCTTTCCGTTACTCGCACTAAAATCATTTGAAAATTGTAATAAATTTTGTGCTGCCTGATTAAAACGAATCAACTTTCCATCAATATCAAAAGCAAAAATAGCTTCGCCTGTAGCGTCAAATATACCGTCCAACACAGACATAGAGTTACCCAGTTTTTGGTGAGCATCTTGTAACTGCTGTATTCTGTCGCGCAACTCCTGATTACGCTGGTTAAGCTCATCAGAAACTAATTCCAGAGATCTTTCTAAAATTTGGCGTTCATTTTCAAAGTCAACATAAGCTTGCGCAATCACATCAAGTAGTGGACCTAACTCACTAGGTACTTTGGTTGCACGATAGTTGCGTTTTAATTGTTTTTTTAGCAGCTTATGCATAAGGATTTTGTAAACAATTCACTTCTGTCATAGTGGTAATTGTCATAGTCTGGTTATGTAATCGACACTGTTCACCATTTAATAATGGTGAAATTTCGCCATAAGAATAAAAACCAAAAAGTGGGCATTGCTGATTAAAAATTTCATCAACAATTTCAAGCTCCTCAAAAGCTCTTTGATTCAAAACTAAGCGTCGTCCAATACAAGAAA
>JAUIHB010000338.1 GCA_030432465.1 Gammaproteobacteria bacterium | reverse complement strand
AACGTTGCGTCATTACGTCCAGCAAGCCTTGAACAGAGGTGAAGCATACCATCAGTTAAAACGTGCTATTACTTCAGTTAATGGCAATAAATTTCGTGGGGGGAATGATTACCAAGTATCACAATGGAACGATTGTGCTCGACTCATTTCAAATTGCATTATTTATTATAATTCCGCGTTACTATCGGCATTTTTACAAATCCAAGAGAGGAACGGTAGGCAAGATGTGGTTGATGTTATTTCTCGGCTTTCACCTGTTGCTTGGCAACACATTAATCTAAATGGGGAATATGCCTTTAATAAAGACCGCAAAGAAATCGACTTAGCTGGTTTACTTAGTGATGTAGAATCAATAAGTTAAAGAATGCCATCTGTTTGTATTTCTAATTCAAAAGGTACTGCGCATCAAAGTGCCATTAAAAATTGGAGGTGTTGATATTCTATATGCTTGATATATACAAGCTAACATTGATAGAAAACAGATAAGCTAACAAGTTTTTAGTCGAGCCATGAACTGTTCTATAATTGTTCTAATTGCAAAACTCTTCAATTTGGTTTGTTACTAGATTTAAAAATACTTTTCTATGCTCGATTTTAGTAAGTAGCAGCTTTTGGATGTCTTCAGGAACTTTTCTTTCTCCTGCATCTATTGCCATTAGTAATGGCTTGATATCAACTACAAGAAGACCTGCCGCCCTTGCTGCTCGAATGAACTTTAATCTCTTTAATGCACATAAGCCGTAAAGTGAATGGCCTGACTTAGTTTTTTCTTCGCAGTGTACTAAGTTCTCAAGAACATAATTTCTTACCGTATGGACAGATGTTTGTGCAGCTAGTGCCAGTTGAGAAATACTCAAAGGAAAATCCAACGCATCATCATCACTACTAATGAACTTATTGATGTCAGGTATCTCTGTCAAAAAACTGACTTCACCAACAGGAATGTTTTCAACCTTAGATTTAATCATGATTTAGCATGCTTCCAATTTGTGTTGTTAATGGAATGCCTTAAGATATCTTGATTACATTCAATCAATTGGCACTCCATTAACATTTCTGTAAGTACATTACCGTTAAATGATTACCCTGCGCAGCAAGATAGCTCTTTAACGTCTTTGCTAAAGGTTTGAGCGCATAACTTCAATCCTTCAACCATCGTCAAATACGGAAATAGTTGACCTGCCAATTCTTCGACTGTCATTTTATTATGAATAGCAAGAGCCGCACTTTGAATCAGTTCTCCGCCTTCATGGGCTAAAATTTGTGCGCCTATCAGTTTTCCCGTGGATTCTTCAGCTACCAACTTGATAAAACCATCCGTTTCAAAATTTGCTAAAGCTCTTGGTACGTTTTCCATATCAAGTACACGACTTATCGTATTTATTCCTACCGCTGAAGCTTGTACTTCGGTTAGACCTACCGTAGCAACTTGTGGGTCGGTGAATATAACAGCAGGCATGGTAGATAAGTCGAGTTGCGCATTTCCACCTGTCATATTAATTCCAGCCCTACTTCCGGCAGCAGCAGCAACATAAACAAATTGTGGCATATTGGAGCAATCTCCAGCGGCATAAATGTTAGCTGTTGATGTTTCCATCATACTATTAACAACAATGGCACCACTTTTATCTGTTTCAACACCAACATTTTCTAAACCAAGCTTTCCAGTATTTGCATGGCGACCCGTAGAGATAAGCAATTTTTCAGCGATTAATGTTCCTTCGTTAGTTTCCAATGAAAAACCATTGCTATCATAAGAAACATGACTTGCTTGCGTATTATTAAGTACCCTAATACCTTCTTTTTCAAAGCACTCTGCCAGTTTTTCACCTAATAACGGATCTTCAGCATATAAAAGGGTATGTCTGGCTAGAATTGTCACACGGCTACCTAAACGGGCATAAGCTTGCGCAATTTCCAGAGCAACAACGGAGGAGCCGATGACAACTAGACTACTCGGTAACTCTTCTGCAAATAAGGCGTCTGTTGATGTCCAATAAGGTGTATCAACTAAACCCTTAATTGGCGGAATGCTTGGTGTAGAGCCTGTTGCAATTAAAATGCGATCTGCAACCAGCTCTTCTTCACTACCATCAGACTTGTGAACTAGCAAGGTATTTTGATTTTTAAAACGTGCATAACCTTTAAGTAAAGATAGCGCGGGATTACTCTCTAAAATACGTTGATATTTAGCATCGCGTAGTTCTTCGACGCGAGCGTTTTGCTGATGTGCTAATAAGGAGCGGCTAAGTTGTGGCTGAATATTTTCTAAACCATCAAACGGGTTAGTACGTTGCTGATGCGCTAATTGCGCAGCACGGATCAATATTTTTGAAGGAACACAGCCGACATTTACACAGCAACCTCCGATTACATCGGCTCCTTCAATGATAGTAACTCTTGCTCCGCCTTCTGCTGCTTTAATCGCACTGGCAAAGGCCCCTGAACCACTACCAATAATGGCTACATGTAATTGTTCTGGCTGGATGTCATTTGACGAGCAACAACTATTCGTTGACATATTTTATTCCTCTTAAAAAGTTAAGCGGTACAAGTTTCATCATCACAGCGTTTATTCGCTGGAGAAACCATGTCCCAAATTGATACAGCAACCATTAGTCCTAGCCCCGTATAAGTAACGTATGAACTCCACCCGTACTGGAACCAAGGGTATAAAGAGAGTAAAACCAAAATGGGGCCAATTGAACCGATAAAACTACGGTGCCATTGACGATGGCTAAACCAGCCTAAGATATTCATTGCCAGCGCTAATACTGCAAACAGTGGTAACAACGTATTGATAAATACCCCTTCCCACTGACTAAGAAATCCCATCCCAATTGCCGCACCAAGACTAGCTATCGCGGGAAAACACATGGCGCATCCCATTGCCGAAACAAGTGCACCTATAGAGCCTGCTTTATCTCCGATACGCGTAACTAGTTCTAAGGGGCTAAACATTACTTATTTTCACTTTTTAAATTTGAAGGGTAGCCAGCGTTGGTAGTCGCTGCAATTAATGCATTGATGTTGGTTTTAGTGTCATCAAAAGAAACAACAGCTAGCTTAGGCTTGTAGGTAACTTTCGCATTTTCAACGCCATCAACATTTTCTAATGACTTTTTAACTGTGATTGGACATGTCGCACAGTTCATCGTTGGCACTTCCAGTGTAACTGTTTTTACTTCAGCAAAAGCACCAAAACTAGAAAGTGAAAGCAGTGCGGTTAATAATAATTTTTTCATAATTAGCTCCAAATTTTAAAATGTTATAAATTTCTTGATCTGTATATTAAGCAAACAAAAGTATCCAATAATTACTGGTCACTAAAATTGTCGCAACTATAGCGCTCAGCCAGAAAATGACTTTTCGTTGTTGCTGTTTCTTAGGAATTGCACAGGCCGTTCCCGGCTCACACTCTTCTACAGGACGGTAAATTTTCCAACCTGAGTAACCAAACAACAACACTACAAATGCGATAAATAATGGCCTATAGGGTTCAAATGCAGTTAAATTACCAATCCATGAGCCACTTACCCCAAGTAATAACAGGAGCAAAGGACCTACACAGCATACGCCTGCGCCTAATGCTGCTATGATGCCTCCTATCATTGGAAGGTTTGATTCTTTTTGATTCATATAGATACCTCATTAAGTGATAATGCAAGTGTATTGCATGTACCTAAGTACGGAGTCAAGGGTGATTTATAAAAAATTTATCTTTGATAATCTGCTACGACAGATACGGGGAATAAGCTAACTTGAATTAAGGCGCAGAAGTAAAATTGGATATGCTGTTTTAGTGGGAAATGGTAGTTAAGTGAATCATTTACTTCGGTTGCAACGAATCAATTATTGGGCAGTGGCTATCGTCATCATTATTTTGGCATTGTCCTAAATGTTCTTCCAAAGCGTGTTCTAACAACAACAAGTCAGCCATCTTTTTTTGTACTGCGATCAGTTTTTTATTAGCTAATTCTTGTACTTTACTACATGGACTATCGTTTAACGCAAGTAACCCTTCAATCTCATTTAGCGTAAAACCTAATTCTTGAGAACGCTTGATAAAATGTATTCTATTTACCGTTTCTTTCGGGTAATGTCTATAGCCCTGCATAGGCTTTGGTGGTTGTTTAATTAAGCCTTTGCGTTCATAAAAGCGAATTGTTTCGACATTTACACTCAGTTCTTTAGCCAACATACTTATGGTT